>JBOHCO010001181.1:0-4618 GCA_050698895.1 Streptosporangiaceae bacterium | reverse complement strand
GAGCTGACCACGATCGAGGTCCGCTGGGGCAGCGGGCAGCCCAGCCGGGTCAGGATGGACTCGTGCGTGACCCGGCCGACCACCACCGGGTGGCCGACGGTCAGCCGCCTGAAGCGGCGCAGGTCCTCGGGCAGGTACCAGGGCAGTGCGCCGCCCGCGCCGATGACATCGTTGCGGGCCGCGGCGACGATCAGCGAGGTGGTCGCGGCGGTGTTCACGGGGGTATTCACGGGGGTATTCACGGGGCGACAGGGATGCCGCCGATGAACGGGTGCGGCTCGTAGTCGGCGATGTCGAAGTGCTCGGCGCGGAAGTCGTGGATGTCGGTGACCTGCTGGCCGGCCTCGTTCAGGAACACCGTGGGCAGCCGGCGCTCCTCGCGCCCGAGCATCACCTTGACGTGCTCAAGCTGGTCGGCGTAGACGTGCGCGTCGGAGATCGTGTGGTAGTACGCCGCGGCCTCGATCCCGGTGAGCTGCTCCAGCATCAGCAGCAGCGCCGCGTACTGCACCATGTTGGACGGCACGCCCACCGGCACGTCCCCGGACCGCTGGAACATGTGCAGGTGCAGGGCGCCGCCCAGGACGCGCACGTGGACCCAGCCGTGGCAGGGCGAGATCGTGGTCTGCGGGGTCTTGCCGGCCCCCCGGACCTGGTACTGCGGAATCCAGGGCGACACGAAGTGCGTCCGGTCGGCGGGCAGCTCGGTGAGCTGCTCGACCAGGTGCTGGAACTGGTCGAACTCGCCGCCGTCCACGGTCGGGAACCGGCGGAACGCCCCGCCGTAGGAGCCGGGGCCCAGGTGGCCCGGCGGCAGTCCGCGCGCGGAGGTCTTGGCCTCGGTGGCCCACGGATCCCACCAGTCGCAGCCGAAGGCGGCCAGTTCCTCCAGCGTGGTGGCGCCGTTGATGAACGCGCACAGCTCGCCGATGGGCTTGCGCCAGAACGACTTGAGGCTGCGCTCGGTGATGACCGGGAAGCCGTTGGCCAGCTCGAAGCGCATGGTCTGCTGCATCAGGGTCAGCGCCTCCGGCCCCTGACGGGTGGGCACCGCGATCCCGTCGGCCACGATGCGGTCCAGCATCTGCCGGTACTGCGAGTCAGGCACGCGCTGGTCATAGGGCCGGTAACGCATGGGCAGCCTCCGAAGCGAAGCGGAGTACCCAGCTTGCCAGACCCCGCTGACACACTCCGGCCGGAGGCCAGGCGGCTAGATCCGGGCCGCGAGGGCTCGGATCTGGGCCGCCTCGGGCAGGTGCACGCAGCCGTACTCGTGCCGGGTGTCCAGGCTCAGCTCCTGGTAGCGGAACGGCGGCTCGGCGCCGGCCAGGATCTGGCTGGCCCGTGGCTTGCGGCCGCGCTGTCGGTCGCGGAAGGCGGCGTTGCGGACGTACAGGCTCAGTACGGTCCGCCCGCCCCAGGCGTCCACCCGGAACAGCGCGTCGGCCAGGGGATGGGCGCGGACGTCCAGGCCGGCCGAGCGCAGCACCGCGATGGTGTACACCTCGCGGACGAAAGAGTAGTAAGCCAGGCCGATGCGCCACCGCACGGCCCCGGCCACGTCGTCGCGCGCGTAGCCCTGCTCGCGGGCCTGGCGCCGGATCTCGCGAGCCGGGTCGCCGAGCGCGGTCCGGCCGGCCGGGTCGCCGGCGCAGAAATCCGCGAAGGCCTGGAAGGTCGGCAGGTCACCCACTGCTTCCAGGGCCAGGTGCATGACGTGGGTGAAGGCAAAGTCCGGCCGCCAGTCGACGACCGGCTGGACCGCGGCCGGGTCCAGGTCGTACAGGACCCGCGTGGCGTGCGCCAGCACCACCGGCGGGACCTGCGGGCGAAGCGGATCGGCCTGCCACCGGTGCAGCAGTTCCCTGGCCCGCGGAGTGACGGCAAAGGTGGCGGAGACCTCGGCCGCGGTCGTCTGCACTGCCCGTCCTCCCGGAATGCCAGCCGCCCGATAAGGAGGTGGCCAGGCCGACATTTAAGGCACGCTGACGGCCATTCACCGTAAGTATCGGCGAGAACCGGCATTATGTCGGCATGGCACGCGCTCTGGCCCCGGATCCGGGGGCCGCGGGGACCTCGGTGCTGGAGGCCGTGCTGGAGCGGATCACCTTCGCCAACGAGGAAACCGGCTACACGATCGCGCGCGTCGCCGCGGCCCGGACCGGGCCGGACCTGATCACCGTGGTCGGGTCGCTGCTCGGCGCGCAGGTCGGCGAGAGCCTGCGGCTGACCGGGCGGTGGACGTCTCATCCGAAGTACGGCCGCCAGTTCGACGTGCACGGCTACACCACGGTGCTGCCCGCCACCATCCAGGGCATCCAGCGCTACCTGGGCTCGGGGCTGATCAAGGGCATCGGCCCGGTGATGGCCGAGCGGATGGTGGGCCACTTCGGCACCGACATCCTGCGGGTGATCGAGGAGGAGCCGGCCCGGCTGATCGAGGTGCCCGGCCTGGGCCCGAAGCGGACCAAGATGATCGCCGCGGCCTGGGAAGAGCAGAAGGCCATCAAGGAGGTGATGGTCTTCCTCCAGGGCGTGGGCGTGTCAACGTCGCTGGCCGTGCGGATCTACAAGAAATACGGTGACGCGTCCATTTCCGTGGTGCGCAACGAGCCTTACCGGCTGGCCGCGGACGTCTGGGGCATCGGCTTCAAGACCGCCGATGCCATCGCACGCAGCGTCGGGATCCCGCACGACAGCCCGGAGCGGGTGAAGGTCGGCCTGCAGTACACACTGTCCGAGGCGACCGACAACGGGCACTGCTTCCTGCCCGAGCCAGGGCTGGTGGCCGACGCGGCGAAGATCCTCGACGTGCCGCCCGAGCTGGCCGCCAGCTGCCTGACCGAGCTGGCCGAGGCGGAGGGCGTGATCCGGGAGGAGGTCCCGGGTGGCGACGCGGCCTTGTTTCTCGTGCCCTTCCATCGCGCCGAATGCTCGCTGGCCTCGGGGCTGCGAGAGCTGCTGGCCGCCGGGCCGGACCGGCTGGCCGCCTTCGCCGACGTGGACTGGGCCAGGGCCCTGGCCTGGCTGCGGGAGCGCATCGGGGTCGAGCTGGCCCCGGAGCAGGAGCAGGCCGTCCGCCTAGCGCTGACGGCCAAGGTGGCCGTGCTCACCGGCGGCCCCGGCTGCGGCAAGAGCTTCACCGTGCGGTCGGTGGTGGAGCTGGCCGCGGCCCGCAAGGCCCGGATTATGCTGGTCGCGCCGACCGGGCGGGCGGCCAAGCGGCTGAGCGAGCTGACCGGCCACCCGGCCGCGACGGTGCACCGGCTGCTGGAGCTGCGACCCGGCGGCGACGCCGCCTACGACCGGGACCGCCCGCTGGACGCCGACTTGGTGGTGGTCGACGAATGCTCCATGATGGACCTGATCCTGGCCAACAAGCTGGTCAAGGCGGTGCCGCCCGGGGCGCACCTGCTGCTGGTGGGAGACGTGGACCAGCTTCCCTCGGTCGGCGCCGGCCAGGTGCTGCGCGACCTGCTGGCCGCCGATCCGGTACCCCGGGTCCGGCTGACCCAGATCTTCCGGCAGGCCAGGGAATCCGGGATCGTGGTCAACGCGCACCGCGTCAACGCCGGGGAGTTCCCGCGGCTGCGCGAGTACCCCGACTTCTTTTTCTTCCCGTGCGAGGAGACCGAGGAGGCCGCGGCGCTCGCGGTGGACGTCGCGACCCGCCGGATACCGCGCAAGTTCGGGCTCGATCCGCGCCGGGACGTGCAGGTGCTGGCGCCCATGCACCGCGGCCCGGCGGGCGCGGGCAACCTGAACCTCCTGCTCCAGCAGGAGCTGGCTCCGTATCGCGAGGGGCAGCCCGAGCGCCGCCACGGCGGACGGGTGTTCCGGGTCGGCGACAAGGTGACCCAGCTGCGCAACAACTACGACAAGGGCGCGGCCGGGGTGTTCAACGGCACGCTCGGCGTGGTCACCGCGATCTCACCCGAGGACCACGTGCTCAGCCTGCGCACCGACGAGGATGAGCCGCTTGACTACGGCTTCGACGAGCTGGACGAGCTCGCTCACGCCTACGCGATCACCATCCACCGGTCGCAGGGCAGCGAGTACCCGGCCATCGTCATCCCGCTCACCACCAGCGCCTGGACCATGCTCCAGCGCAACCTGCTCTACACCGCTATCACCCGGGCCAGGAAGCTGGCCGTCCTGGTCGGCTCGCCCCGCGCCATCGGCGCCGCCGTGCGCACCGCGAGCGCGGGACGCCGCAACACCCGGCTGGGCGAGCGGCTGGCCCGGCCCGCTCAGCCGCTCGAGCCGCCGAGCCGCTGAGTCGCCGGCCTCCTGGGCCGCTGAGTCGCTGGCCCACTGGCCCGGTGCGGCCGGGCCTCGTAGACGACGTTGACCGGCGTCCGCGCGACCTCGCGCCAGTGGCCGAAGCCGGCGTCCTGCACGATGGCGCGGACCGCGTCCTCGCCGGCGTGGTTGCCCAGGGCCGTCGAGCCGTGCTGGGCCATGGCCGAGGGCAGGCAGATGGCCAGCGAGGCGGCCATGAAGAACCGGCCGATGGGGTTGAAGTTCTCCTCCAGGCGCCCGCTCATCGCGGGCTCGACCAGCATCCAGGTGCCGTCGTCGGCCAGCGCGTGCCTGATCCGCCGGGCCACGCCCGCCG
>JBOHCO010001180.1:0-5057 GCA_050698895.1 Streptosporangiaceae bacterium | reverse complement strand
TCTCCACCCGCCCGGCCGCCATGACGGCCATTCAACCGCACCCCGGCGTACGCGCCTATGCCGGAGCATCGCGGACAGCACGACCAGAAGCCGCCGGTGCGCGCCGGTCGCCGGGCGCCCACCCAGTCAACCGTCAGCCCGCTGCGCGGCTCCCCATTGTGCCTATTGTCCCGGTGAAGATATGCGTGTAGAGAGGTTTATCGGACGAGTTCAGGGGCCGGGTGAGGGAGGATCTGAGTGAGAAAGCTGATGCCGGGCCGACCCCCGGGATGGCTGGCCGCCATCTCGGCGATCGCGCTCATCGCCACACCCACCGCCGCCCGGGCGGCCGGGCCGGCCCATGGCGGCGGCTCGCCCGGCCGGCTGGCGCTGGTGACCGTCTCCAACCCTCGTCCTGAGCTGGTCAGCGGCGGCGAGGTCCTGGTCCGGGTGGACGTGCCGCAGCACACCTCGGCGGCCAGCGTCCGGGTCATCGCCGACGGCCACGACGTCACCGGCAGCTTCCAGGAGCAGTCCGATGGCCGCCTGCTCGGGCTCGTGACCGGCCTGCAGATCGGCCGCAACCGGCTGTTCGCTACGGCCCACGGCCAGTTCGCCTCGCTGGACGTCACCGATCACTCCATCAACGGCCCGGTCTTCTCCGGCCGGCAGCAGCTGCCGTTCTTCTGCCAGACGACGGCCTTCGGCCTGGCCGCCGCGCAGATGCCCGACTGCGCCGCGCCGACCCAGGTCTCGTTCGAGTACATGAGCACGTCCGGGTCCTTCGAGCCACTGGCTGATCCGACCGCCAGGCCGGCCGACCTGGCGACGGCGACCGTGAACGGCCGGACCGTCCCGTACATCGTGCGGGTGGAGACCGGCACGATCGACCGCGCCGTGTACCAGACGGCGGCACTCTACGACGGTCAGGCTCCGAACCCGCTGCGCCCCGACACCAGCTGGAACGGCAAGCTGATCTACACCTTCGGCGGCGGCTGTGACGCCGGCTTCCACCAGGGCACCAGCACCGGCGGCGTCCTGGACGACGAGTTCCTGTCGCTGGGCTACGCGGTCGCGTCCTCGACCCTCAACGTGCTGGACAACAACTGCTCCACGATCATCTCGGCCGAGGCCGCGATGATGGTGAAGGAGCACTTCATCGACACCTACGGGCCGGTCCAGTTCACCATCGGCTGGGGCGGTTCCGGCGGCGCGATCCAGCAGTACGAGATCGCCGACTCCTACCCCGGCATCCTGGACGGGATCATCCCGAGCATCTCGTTCCCCGACCCGATCACGACCGGCGCGCCGGTCTCCGACTGCCGGCTGCTCGACTCGTTCTTCGGCGGGCCGGGCTCGACGTTCTCGACCGCGGAGAAGACCGCGATCGCGGGCTACAACGACTACACCACGTGTCAGTCCTGGGATCTCACCTTCGCCAACCGGGCCACGGCCACCGGCAGCTGCAACTCGGCCATCCCGCTCGCCGACCAGTGGAACGCGGTGACCAACCCGAACGGCGTCATCTGCAATGCCAACGAGCAGATCGTCAACCAGGTCGGCACCAACCCGGCGACCGGCTTCCCGAACAGCGCCCTGGACAACGTCGGGGTTCAGTACGGGCTGGCCGCCCTGGATTCCGGAGCGATCACCCCGGCCCAGTTCGCCGCGCTCAACGCGGACATCGGCGGCCTGGACTTCACCGGGGCCGAGGTGCCGCAGCGCACCGACGCCAGCATCCGGGCCCTGAACGCCGTCTACGCCGATGACCTGACCAACAGCGCGTCACTGGGCCTGCGCACCACGCCGGTCATCGACCAGCGCGATGACCTCGACTTCGCCGGCTTCGGAAACGACATCCACACCACCGACTGGTCGTTCGTGATGCGCGCGCGGCTGCTCGCCGCCAACGGCACCGCCGGCAGCCAGGTCATCATCGAGAACCAGCCGACCACGGCCGAGGTCAACGCGGCCAACACCTACGAGCTGGCCCAGATGGACGCCTGGCTGACCGCGATCAGCAACGACCACTCACATCGCAGCGCGCAGCAGAAGGTCCTGGCCGACAAGCCGGCCGGCCTGACCGACGGCTGCTTCCTGTCGGCCACCGACCTGGTCCACCAGACGCTCACCGACCCCGCCACGGGCCAGTGCGCGACGCAGTTCCCTGTCGCGTCGAACCCGCGCATGGTGGCCGGTCAGGGCCTGGCCATGACGCAGCTGAAGTGCAGCCTCCGGCCGCTGGACTTCCGCAGCTACCCGGTCACCTTCACGGCGGCCGAGCAGCAGGAGCTCCGCCAGGCCTTCCCGTCCGGCGTGTGCGACTACCGCCGGCCGGGCGTGGGCCAGCGGCGGCCGGTCGGCAGCTGGCTGAGCTACGGCGACAACCCCGACGCGGTAACCGGTCCGTTCCCGCTGCCGCCGCCGGTGACCCGCTAGTCCTTCTTGGTGGTGGTGATCTGTAATTTTGGGTCGAGTTTTCAGGCGGCTGCTCCGAGTCGGGCGTTGGTGATGTAGTCGCTGAGGACGCGCTCGACGGTGGCGAGTGCGCGGCGGAGCTCGATTGGTGCCGGAGGCTGGTCTGCCTCCGGGAGCGGCCGGGGTAGCCGTGAGTGAAGCTTGGTGTGGAAGACGGCAACGCGGATGCCGTCGGGGGGTGAGTGTGTGGCTGTTGGAGCCGGGTGTGCGCTGGATCAGCCGGCGGAGGCGGCGGCGGCGCACGCCGGTGACGGCGTAGAAAGTGAGGCACAGGGCGCCGGCCAGGGCCATGGCGCGTTGATCCCCGGAGCGCAGCGCTCCGGTTCGCTGGCCCTCCCGTGCGCAGGGCTGGCGGATGCGCTCGAAGAGCGCAGAGCCGATGGCACGGCCCTGGCCGGCACGTTCGATCATGAGCACGCGGTGGCTGACGGTGCGGGCCCTGGCGGCCAGTTCGGGCAGGTGCTCGATGCGGCAGGGGTCAGCATGCAAGCGTTAATGACACAGGTCCGGTCGGTCACCTGTTCTCGGAGGATTTGTCGACCGCGATGCCGATGACGCCCGCGACATAGTCCAGGTCAGTGTCGCGCGCGAGCAAGGTCGCCTGGTACCGCGAGGCGACTGCCGCGATCATGCAGTCCACCATCCCTCGCGGTGTCACGCCTGCCCGGCGGCATCGGCGGTAGATGCGTGTGGCGCCGTCGAAGTCAACGGCGGCGTCGAAATGGTGCACATGGAAGCGCAGCAGCAGGCGGCGCAGATCCGCCTCCTTGGCGTCGGTGCGTGCGCCGGCCAGAACCTCCATGATCACAGGTTCGGTGACGGCAACCGGTCCGTCGGTGGCGATCAGCTCGGATAGGCGAAGATCGGTCGCGCTGCCGGTGGCCCGGTCGTACTCGACCCAGGCGGATGTATCGGCGAGGATCACGAGGTTCCCCTGGGTTGCGAGTCCGCGGGGATTGCGTCAATGGCGTGCGCGCCCCGCATAGCGAGGGCTTCCTCGCGCGTCATGGGCTGCCCGGCCAGATGCCGGAGGGCGAGTTCGACAGCTTCGGTCTTGGTCCGCAGGCTGTAGCGGTCCATGACCGCCTGAAGGTAGGTGTCCTCGATCTCGATATTCGTGCGCACTCTGCTCATACACGCATTATACACCTTGCGTGTAGAATACGTGTACCGGCTTTAGGGGCCGCGGCCGGCACCCCGGTGGGCGGCGCTGTAGCGCAGGGCTGCGCCGATGCACGGGTCGGCACAAAAACCAAGATCGCCTACTGCAAGGACAGCATGCGGCGCGGCACCTATGACACCGTGACGTTCACGTTCCTTGGGTACGCGTTCCGCCCCCGGCAGGTCAAGGGCAAGAACGGGCAGATCTTCACCTCGTTCACGCCCGCGATCAGCCCGGAGGCGCTCAGGGCCAAGAGCCAGGTGGTTCGCGGCTGGCGGATACATATGCGCGCCGGCACAAGCCTGAATGACCTCGCTAAAGCGATCAATCCGATCGTGGAGGGCTGGATTAACTATTACGGCCTGTCCGGCCGGAATATGCTGAATTAGCTCCTCCGCCGCGTCAACACCTACCTGACGCGGCGGGCTCGCAGAAAGTACAAACGGCTGCGCGCCTGCAAGCGATTCCGCAGGTGGTGGACCGGGCTCATCGATGGCCGCGTGCGCGGCGCGTTACCTCGCGGTCAGCCATCCTCGGCGCCGGCCAGGACCAGCGCCGTGGGCCCCACGCTCGACAGGCCAGACAGCACCAGCACGCCGGCGACCAGTACGGTCAGCGGGGTCCACGTGAGGTAAGGCAGGTAGCTGCCGGTCAGGACGTGCGACACGAGGGTGACGGCGAGCGCCCCGGCCCCGGCGCCGACCGTGATCGCGGTGGCGTTCAGCACCAGCACCTGCCAGCTGGTCATCGCCAGGAGCTGGCGGGACGTCGCGCCGACCCGGCTGAGCAGGCGGAGCGGCTCGCGGCGCTCGACCGCGATGGTGATCAGCGTGTTGGCCAGGGTGACGGCGGCCAGCGTGACGATCAGGCCCAGCAGGAGGTTGTTGAGAAAGGAGTCCTGCGAGGTCAGCCGGGCGTACTGGGCGTTGACGACGCTGCGGCTGGCGACCTGCAGGCCGGGGAGCCGGCGGGCGAGGGGAGCGATCCGCCGCGCGAGGGTGGCGGGGGCGATGCCTGCCGAGCCGTGCACCAGGATCTCGCCGAGCAGGGGGGTGCCGAGGTGCCCGCCGCCGGCGGCGCCGGCCGGGACCAGGACGTCGCCGAAGCCGAGGGACCGGCTGTAGATCGCCGTCACCGTGGCCCGGTACCGGGTGCCGTCGGCGAGGTAGCTGGTGATGCGGTCGCCGACATGGGCGTTCACCCCGCCACTCCCGGTGATCATGTTGCTGAGCGCGATGTCGCCGGGCCGGAAGCGCGCCAGGCTGCCGGCGACGACGGGCAGGCTGAGCACGCTGGCCAGCGGGCCAGGGGTGACGGCCTCGCCGGAGGCGCTCTCATCGCCCTCGGCGGGCACGAGCACGGTGATCGGCGTGAGCCCGATGGCGGCGGCCACCCCGCGCCGGGCGGCGACGTCGGCCAGCGCGCCGGGGGCCAGGCC
>JBOHCO010001179.1:0-6403 GCA_050698895.1 Streptosporangiaceae bacterium | reverse complement strand
GTGGTGCGCAGCGGCGGCCGCCGGGTGACGGCGGCGAGGCTGGCCAAGGGGCAGCGCGTGCTGGCTGTCGGCCCGGTCGTCAGCGGCCAGGATGACGCCCGGCTCATCATCGCCGCCGCGGTCCGGCCCAGAAGCTAGGCCAGCACCGATCGGGTGCCGGTCACAGGTCTCGGCCCGCCGCGGTGGTCATCGCGGCGGGCCGAGGGTCACCCGTCGGCCAGACACGTCAGTGAGGCCAGGCAGAGCGGCTCACCTGGGGGTACGCTCTCAGCCTGGCCCTGCCTGTTTGACCGCATCGCGCCGTGTTGGCCTGCTCACGGAGAATGACCCGAGATCGATGACTGACAGTGACCGCATTCCCCAGGTGCTCGTCGTCGACGATGAGCCGAACATCCGCGAGCTGGTTCAGGTCGCGCTCAAGTTCCACGGTTGCTCGGTGACCACCGCGGCCACGGGCAAGGAAGCCCTGCGGCGGACCGAGGCCAGCCAGCCGGATCTCATCGTCCTGGACGTGATGCTGCCGGACATGGACGGGTTCGAGGTGTGCCGCCGCCTGCGCGCGGCCGGCAACGAGGTGCCGGTGATCTTCCTGACCGCGCGGGACACCTCCTCGGACACGGTGACGGGCCTGGCCATCGGCGGCGACGACTACGTGACCAAGCCGTTCTCGGTGGAGGCGCTCGTGGCCAGGGTCCGGGCGGTGCTGCGCCGGGCCTCCAGATCGGCGCCGGAGCCCGAGCGGGCCCGGTCCGGCGAGCCGCTGCGGGCCGGCGACGTGGAGCTGGACGAGGACCGGTGGACAGTGCACCGCGCCGGCGTGCCGGTCGAGCTGTCGCCGACCGAGTTCCGCCTGCTGGCCTACCTCATGAAGCACGAGGGCCGGGTGCTGACCCGAGCCCAGCTGCTGGAGAACGTGTGGGGCTGGGACTACTCGGGGGAGTCGCAGATCGTCGAGACCTACGTGAGCTACCTGCGTCGCAAGCTGGACCCGCTGGGCCCGCCGGTCATCTACACCCAGCGCGGGGTGGGCTACAGCTTCCGGCCCCGGCACCGGGGGCCGGCCGGGCCGCCCGGCGCTGGATGAGCGCTGGATGAGCGGTTCCCGCAGGCTGTCGCTGCGCGCCCGGATGCTCGTCGTGCTGATCGGCGTGACGACCGCGTTCCTGCTGATCAACGGGATCGTCAGCACGGTCATCCTGGCCCGGAACGTGACCAGCCAGTTCGAGGGCAACCTGATCACCGCGGCCGACTACCAGCCCACCGACATCACCAGCCGGCTCCAGAGCTACCCGGCGGTCGAGGTGATCCGCGACCCGGCCGGCCAGAGCACTCCGGCCATCAAGCAGCTGACCAGGGCGGAGTCCACGCCGCAGCTGGCCGCCGCGGTGCAGGCCCTGATCGCGCAGCATGACCTGACCAGCCGCGTGCGGGCCCGCAAGTCCGACACCAGCCCGCCGTTCCGGCTGACCACCCCCGGCGGGCTCCAGCTGCTCGCGGTGATCCGGGTGGTAAGCCGGTCCGATGCGGCGCAGGTGGTGCTGGTGGTGGCCCAGCCGACCAGCGTGGCCACGGCCAAGGTGTGGCGGTTCATCATCGCCGAGCTGATCACCGGCGGCGCCCTGATCGGGCTGCTGGCGCTGGGCGGCGAGTGGCTGATCGCCCGCGGGCTGGACCCGCTGGGCCAGATGGCCAGCACCGCCAGCGAGATCACCTCGCGGGGTGACCTCACCGCCCGGATGCCCGACTCCGACCTCCAGACCGAGGTCGGGATGCTGGGCTCGGCCATCAACACCATGCTCGACCGGATCCAGCAGGCGTTCGGCGCGCGGCTGCGGTCCGAGCAGAAGGTCCGGGAGTTCGCCGCAGACGCCTCGCATGAGCTGCGCACCCCGCTGACCACCATCCGCGGCTACGCCGAGCTGTACCGGCAGGGCGCGCTCGGGCCGGACCAGCTGCCGAGCGCGATGCGCCGGATCGAGCAGGAGGCGGACCGGATGAGCACGCTGGTCGCCGAGCTGCTCGAGCTGGCCCGGCTGGACCGGACGTCGTCGCTGGACCTGACCGAGACCGACCTGGCTGGCGTGGTCAGGGACGCGGTCGCCGACGCGGCGGCCGTCGAGCCGGCCCGGCCGGTGCGCGCGGAGGCCCCGCCTCGGCTGGTCGCGGTGGTGGACGAGCCGCGGATCCGCCAGGTGCTGGCCAACCTGCTGGGCAACGTGCGGGCGCACACGCCGGTCAGCACCGCCGTCGCGGTCCGCCTGGGCGCGATCACCGGTGGCGTGCTGATCGAGGTGGCCGACGCCGGGCCCGGCATGTCGCCGCAGGACGCCACCCGGGCCTTCGACCGCTTCCACCGGGCCGCGGGCCGGGACGGCGGGGAGGCCGGCCCGCGCCCGGACCTCGCCACCTCGCGCGGCGCGGAGCGCAGTGGCGGCAGCGGGCTCGGCCTGTCCATCGTCCAGGCCATCGCCCGGGCCCACGGCGGCCGGGCCACGCTGGAGTCCTGGCCCGGCCGCGGCACCAAGGTCCGGGTCTGGCTCCCCGCCCGCACCACGGCCGAGCCGAGCGAGCACGGCCGGCCGTCGGCCTACACCGCGGGCGGCTGAGCCTCGCTGGGCTGGGGGTCCGTCGCCACCGAGCGGGCCAGCAGCTGGGCCACGTCGATGACCTCGAGCGTCTCCTTGGCCTCGCCCGAGCTCTTCTTGGCCGCGATGGCGTCGCCCAGCATGACCATGCAGTACGGGCAGCCGGTGGAGATGGTGTCCGGGTCGGTGCCGAGCGCCTCGTCGATGCGCTCGGTGTTGATCCGCTTGCCGATGCGCTCTTCCATCCACATCCGGGCCCCGCCGGCGCCGCAGCAAAAGCCGCGCTCCTTGCACCGGTGCATCTCCTGGGGCTGGACGCCCGGCACCCGCTCCATGATCTCCCGTGGCGGGGTGAACACCCGGTTGTGGCGGCCCAGGAAGCAGGGGTCGTGGTAGGTGATCTTCTCCTCGATCGGGTTGACCGGGGTCAGCTTGCCCTCTTCAACCAGCCGGGCCAGGAGCTGGGTGTGGTGGATGACCTCGTAGTTGCCGCCGAGCTGCGGGTACTCGTTGGCGATGGTGTTGAAGCAGTGCGGGCAGGACGCGACGATCTTCTTGCCCGGCTGCGCCAGCCCGGCCTCGTTGAGCGTCTCGACGTTCTGCTGGGCCAGCATGCTGTACACGAACTCGTTGCCCATCCGGCGGGCCGGGTCACCGGTACAGGTCTCGGCCGGGCCCAGCACCGCGAACGACACCCCGGCGGTGTGCAGCAGCTGGGCGATCGCCTTGGTCGTCTTGCGGGCCCGGTCCTCCAGCGCGCCCGCGCAGCCGACCCAGAACAGGTACTCGGTGCCGTCACCGATCTGGCCGTCCACGACCGGGACCTCGAAGTCCAGCTCGGAGATCCACTCCAGCCGCTTGTCGGTGCCCATGCCCCAGGGATTGCCCTTGTTCTCCAGGTTCTTGAGCATCGTCGACGCCTCGGCCGGGAACGCGGACTCGATGAGCACCTGGTGGCGGCGCATGTCGGTGATGTGGTCGATGTGCTCGATGTCGACCGGGCACTCCTCGACGCAGGCCCCGCAGTTGGTGCACGACCACAGCACGTCGGGATCGATCACGCCGCCCGCCGCCGCGTCGCCCACCAGCGGACGCCCGGCCTCGGTCTTCACCTCCTCGGGCAGCGCCTCCCTGGCCTCATCCGACCCGGCCAGCAGGTACGACGCCTTGGCGAAAGCGTGGTCGCGCAGGTCCAGGATCAGCATCTTGGGCGACAGCGGCTTGCCGGTGGCCCAGGCCGGGCACTGCGACTGGCAGCGGCCGCACTCGGTGCAGGTGCCCAGGTCGAGCAGGCCCTTCCAGGTCAGGTCCTCGATCTTGCCCAGGCCGAAGATGTCGGCGTCGGGGTCGGCCTCCTCGAAGTCCAGCACCTTGCCGCCTGAGCGCATGGGCTGGAGCGGGCCGAGGCCGTTCGGGCGGCGGGAGAACAGCACGTTCAGCGGGGCGATGACGATGTGCAGGTGCTTGGAGTACGTGACGAAGATGCCGAAGCCCAGGATGACGGCCAGCTGGGCCAGGATGAACGCGGTCTCGATCCCGGAGTTGGCCCCCCGGCCCAGCGGGTGCAGCCAGTGGCCTGCGAGCTGCGAGGCGAACGCGCCCTTCGGATAGGGGAAGTCGCCGGTGTTGATCTGCGCCCCGCGGTAGATCAGCAGGGTCGCGACGACTCCGAAGATGCCCACCAGGACCAGCCAGGCCGCGCCGGTGTGCGAGCCCGAGAACCGTGATGCCCGCCCCTCCCGCTCGGGGTTGTTACGCAGCCTGATCACGGCGAACGCGGCGATGCCGACCAGCACGGCCACGGCGAACAGGTCTTCCACGAATCCGACCCAGGCCCAGGTGCCGATCAGCGGGATGGCGAAGTGCTTGCTGAACAGCGCGCCGTAGGCCTCGATGATGGTCAGGATCAAGACGATGAAGCCCCAGAACGTCAGGGCGTGGGCGATGCCCGGCACCGTCCACTTGAGCAGCTTGCGCTGGCCGAAGACCTCAGTGGCCTGCGTCTCGGCGTCCCGGCCGGGGTGCGACCGGACCGCCTCGATCCGCTCGGGGGCCGGCTGGCCGGTGCGCGCGAGCCGGTACAGCCACCAGAGCCTGCGGCCGGCGACGACGGCCGCGACCGCGGTCAGGATCAGGCCGATGATGATCCGCAGCGCCAAGACGACCTCCAGGTTCGGCGTAGTGGTACTGTACGCGCCCGCCATCGGCCGCTGCGATGCGTCCGGCCGCGGCCGGCCGGGCCGGTTTCCGGACCATATTACTGGTCAGTAGCCTGCTCCTTTCGGCCAGGTAACGGCCGCGGCCGGGCGGCCATGAGCGCCGGGCCGGCTGCGATAGCCTGACCCGGGATCGAGACCGGCCAGGACGGAGCATGGCGGAGCATGCGGTGACCGAGGCAGAGGCGCACGGCAGGCCAGCGCGATCCGCCCTCGGCGGCGGGCGGCTGGCTATCCTGGCGGGCTCCGTGAGCGCGCTGATCATCGCCAGCCTGGCCGGCAGCGCGCTGGGATTCCTCAACAAGGCGGCCTGCCGGGCCGGCGCATGGAACTTCGCCGCCCAGCAGTTCCAGGCGCACTGCTACACCGACATCTACCCGCTGTACTTCGGCGAGGGCCTGTGGCACGGCCAGATCCCGTACGTCGACCACCCGGTCGAGTACCCGGTGCTCATCGGGGCGGCCATGCAGGCCGCGTCCTGGGTCGTGCACCCGATCACTAGCCCGCTGATCCGGGGCCGCGAGTTCTTCGACGTGACCGTGGCCGGCCTGACCATCTGCGCGGTCATCGGGGTGCTGGCCACGGCCGTCCTGGCCGGCCGCTCCCGGCGCTGGACGGCGCTGCTCGTCGCGCTGTCGCCCGGCCTGATCCTGGGCTCGTTCATCAACTGGGACATGATCGCGATGGCGCTCACCGCGCTGGCCATGGTGGCCTGGGCGGTCCGCCGCCCGACCACCGCCGGCGTGCTGTTCGGGCTGGCCATCGCGACCAAGTTCTACCCGATCGTCTTGCTCGGCGCCCTGTTCCTGCTGTGCCTGCGGGCGGGCCGGTTGCGGGACTTCCGGGCCACGGCGGTCGGCGCGGCGGTGGCCTGGCTGGTCGTCAACGTGCCGATCGCCTTGCTGAACGTCACTGGCTGGGGCCGGTTCTACGGCCTTAACTCGACTCGCGGCGCCGACTGGGGCTCAATCTGGTACTTCTTCGAGACCGAGCACTGGCCGGTGCTGGGCGGCCTGAGCCTGAGCGAGCTGAACCTGCTCAGCCTGGCGCTGTTCGTCGTGGCCGCCGCGCTCATCGGGGTGCTGACCCTGGCCGCGCCGCGCCGCCCTCGGGTGGCGCAGCTGTTCTTTCTCATCCTGGCCGCGTTCCTGCTGGTCAATAAGGTCTGGTCGCCGCAGTACGTCATCTGGCTGGTGCCGCTGGTGGTGCTGGCCCGGCCCCGGTTGTGGTCCTACCTGCTGTGGCAGGTGGCCGAGGCGGGCTACTTCTTCGCCATCTGGGCCTACCTGATCACCGTCTCGGCGCCGGGCACCCCGGGCGGGATCGGCACCGGGCTGTACTTCGCCGCGCTGCTGGCCCGGTTCGGCACGGTGGCCCTGCTGGCCGGGCTGGTGGTGGCCGACATCCTGCGGCCGTCCAGGGACATCGTGCGGGCCGAGGGCGAGGACGACCCGGCGGGCGGGCTACTGGACGGGGCGCCGGACGTGTTCTCCCTGCGCCCCGCCCGCCAGCCGGCCGCCACCTGACGGCGGCGCCGGGTCAGCCGCGGTAGGCGGTGATGATGGTCTGCTCGACCCCGCTGCCACCGGAGTCGGCCGCCTG
>JBOHCO010001178.1:0-15710 GCA_050698895.1 Streptosporangiaceae bacterium | reverse complement strand
GGAGGTCGTCCCGTTCGCCGAGGTGCGCGGGTAACGACCCGGGGATCCGGTCCCCGGTCATCCGCGTGCGTCACCGGGCGGAGTGGCTCCAGCAGTTCCGGCACGCCTCGATGAACGCGCGAGCGCGACGGGTCGGCTGCATCCAGTCCAGCCTGACGGCGTGCACGGCCAGGCCCGGATAACTGCCCGCCAGGTCCCTGGTCTCGAACCGTCGCTGCTCATAGGAAACCTGGATGCGGGTCCGCTGCGAGAGGATCGAGTAGCCGAGGCCGCGGGCCACGAGACTTCGAACCAGCTCGTAGCTCTCGGTCCGGTATCGCACCCGGGGCTCGAGCCCGGCGTCCGCGAAGAGGGAGAGGAAGTAGTCACCTCCCCGGGGCAGGTCAAACAGGATCAGCGGCTCCTCGACCAGGCTCTCGAGTGGCACCTGCTGGTGGCGGGTCAGCGAGTGACCCTCCGGAAGCAGTACGTACGGGGGAAAGGATGCGACCGGCTGACCGAGCAGTCCGCGCTCGCCGGTGAAGTTGGTGTGCTCGTAGTCGTACATCAGCGCGACGTCGAGGATGCCCGACCGCAGCTGCTCCTCGAGCATGGTCTGCGACCCCTCCACAATGGAGAGCTCCACGTCCGGATGCGCGGCCGCGAACTCGGCCAGCACGGGCGGAAGCAGCAGCGGCGACAGCGTCGAGTAGCAGCCAACCACGAGGACACCCGACATCGACCCCTGGAACTCGGCGGCCGTGTTGGGCAGGTCGGCCACGCCGGCGACGAGGCGCCGGGCGTCGATCAGCACCTCCTTGCCGACCGGGGTCAGGCGCACCCCCCGCCGGTCCCGGACGAGCAGCTGGACCTTCACCGAGCGCTCGAGCTCGGATAGTGCCATCGACAGCGCCGATTGTGACAGGTGCAGGCGTTCCGCCGCCGCGGTGACGCTGCCGGCGTCCGCGGCGGCGATGAAGTACTCCAGCTGCCGAAGCGTCAACTCAGACATCAGGAAAACCAATCGATACGCAAAATTACCTCAACTTAGCACCAATATGACGCTAGACGGGGCGTGTCGCCGGACGTTCCGGTCAGCTGGCATCAATTTTCCTGATCTATAGCATCAGTTTCATATGATTGCCAGATGCTATAGCGCGCCGTAGATTCAGCGGCACACGTTAGGCGCTGTGATGCCGGAGGTTCAAGCAGATGAGCAAGACGCTTGCAGAATGGCAGCAACTCGCCGACAAGATCGTGGTCCCCGCTGACGCCTACCTAGACGGGAGCCCGGCCAGCTCGGTATCGGGGCGGCGGTTCACCTGCACGAATCCGGCCACCGGTCAGGAACTCTCCCGGGTGTCATGCTGCGACCGCGCCGACGTCGACGCCGCGGTGCGCTCTGCCCGCCGCGCCTATGAGCTGGGTGCCTGGTCGCGCTCGCCGATCGCGCACCGCAGGAAAGTGCTGCTCCGCTTCGCCGACCTGATCGACGAGCACGCCGACGAGCTGGCCCTGCTGGACTCACTGGACATGGGCAAGCGCGCCGTCGACGCGCACGAGTTCGACCTGCCGTTTGCGGCTGGACTGTTCCGGTATTTCGCGATGGCGCTGGACAAGCTAGTCAGCGAGGTAGTCCCGGCCGCCGCCGGCGGCACCACGCTGATGGCCAGGCAGCCGCTCGGTGTCGTCGGCGCCGTCATCCCGTGGAGCTACCCCGTCGACATGTTTGCCTGGCGGTGCGCCCCGGCGCTGGCCAGCGGCAACAGCGTCGTGCTCAAGCCTGCGGAACAGTCACCGTTGTCCGCCCTGCGCCTGGCCGCGCTCCTCAGCGAGGCCGACCTGCCGGACGGCGTGCTGAACGTCGTCCCCGGCTTCGGCGAGACGGCGGGCCGGGCGCTCGGCCGCCACCTCGACATCGACTGCATCGCCTTCACCGGCTCGACCGACGTGGGCAAGAGCTTCCTCGGCTACGCCGGCGAATCGAACATGAAGCAGGTCTGGCTGGAAGCAGGCGGCAAGAGCGCCGCGCTCGTCTTCGCCGACGCTGCTGACCTCGACCATGTCGCCGATCTCGTATGCTCCGACGTCTTCTTCAATCAGGGCGAGGCGTGCTCGTCGCACTCCCGGCTAATGGTCCAGCGGCAGATTCACGACGATCTCGTCGACCGGATCCTGACCCGGGTGAGCCGGTACCAGCCAGGCGACCCGCTCGACCCGGCATCGGGCATGGGCGCGCTGGTTGACGGGCCGCACACGCAGCGGGTGCTCCGGCACATCGAGCGCGCGTGCGACTCGGCCACGTGGCTGTGCGGCGGGGAGCAGGTGACAATCGGCGGCAGCGACTGCTACATCACTCCCGCGATCTTCGACGGCGTCGCGCCGGGCTCGGAACTCTTCCAGGAAGAGATCTTCGGCCCGGTCCTGGGCATCAGCACGTTCGACGAGGACGACGAGGCCGTCCGGCTGGCCAACGCCACGTCTACCGGACTCTCCGCGTCGGTATTCACCAGCGACCTGGCCAGGGCTCGCCGTCTGGCCCGCGCGCTGGCCGCGGCGACGGTCAGCGTCAACTCGATCGACGCCCTCAGCGCCCGGGCACCGTTCGCCGGATTCACGGGCTCCGGCTTCGGCCGTGACCTCTCCCGGCACGCCCTCGACAGGTTCACCCTGCTGAAAAGGACCATGATCTCCTAGTGCGGAAGGCGCCAGCGCTCCCGCGGCCTCACCGCTCCAGCCGCGCGCTCTGGAGCCTTCTGGTCTCCTTCCTGTTTTCCTGGATCTCCTACAACGCGAGCGTGGCCCTGATCGGCTGGCTCGTCTTCGAGCGCACCAGGTCTCCGGTAGTGGTCAGCGTCGCGTTCGCGTTCCGGTTTCTCCCGCTGGCCTTCACCGGCGTTCTGGCCGGGGTTCTTACTGAGCGCTTCGGGCGGCGCTTCGTGCTCGTGGCGGCCAATGGCTCCCAGGCGCTCATCTCATTTGCCCTCGCGGTCGCCGCAAGCGCGCACTGGGCCACCGCGCCGGTCCTGATTCTCGCCTCGGGCGCCTATGGCGTGGCCGACTCCGCCCGGCTGGTCAGCGGCATGAACCTGACCTATGAGCTGACCCACGCCTCGAACCCGCTGCGCGGAATGGCCTGGGCCAACGTCGTTTCCAGCAGCGGCCAGGCGATCGGCGCACTGGTCGCGGCCGGCCTGCTCAGCCGTCTGGGCCCGACCGCGGCCGCAGTGGCGGTCGGCGCGGTGTTCCTGATGGGCGCCGCGGCCGCGGCGCGCGTGCAGATGACCCACCCCGCCGCCACGCTGGATCGCGCCAGCCTGCGCTCCTCGGTGCGGGCGGGAATTGAGCTGCTGGGCAGCGCCCGTATCATCGCGCTGCTGTTCGGCGTCGCCGTCGTCGCGGAGTGCTTCGCCTTCTCGGGCGCGGCTCTCGACCCGGTTTTTGCTGGTTCAGTGTTCGCCGCCGGCCCATGGGGCCTGGGCCTCATACTTCTCACCCGGGCCGGCGGCCGGATAGTGGGCTCGTTCATCCTCATCTGGCGCGGCCAGGCGCGGAGTGCCATGAGCTGGATCGCCTGGGCGGTAGGTTTCTTCGGCGTCTTCCTGGTCGCGTTCGCGGTGGCACCGGAGTTTCCCGTGGCCTTGCTCTTCGCCGGCGGCGCCGGCGCGGCCGCCGGCATCCTCGACGTTGCGGAGCAGACGGGCATCCAGGCATCGGTGGACCCCAGCGTCCGGGGACGTGCGGCCGGGCTCTGGGTCCTGGCCGTTGGCCTCGGCCCGCTCGGGGTTCTCGAGGTCGGTGCCCTGGCCCAGGCGGTGGGAGCACGAGCCACCGAGGCGGTCAATGGCGGGGTGGTCGCCGTGTTCGGCTTGCTGCTGGTCGTGATCCTCATCCGCCGGTCCGCCGGCTTGCCGTCGTCAGCCGCCGGCCCGGCGTCCTCCGATCCCGTGCAGCTGCCCGAGTGATGTTCCGGGAAGGGGCGGGTGGTGGCTAGCGTCCGCGGAGGCGGCCGTCGACGAGGTCGCGGAGAGCGTCGCCGAGGAGGTTGAAGGCGATGACGGTGATCACGATGATGATGCCGGCCGGGTAGATCTCCCACCAGTAGCCGTTGAACATGTTGTTCAGGCCCTCGGCCAGGATGCCGCCCCAGGATGCGGCGGGGGGCGGGAGGCCGAAACCGAGGAAGGAGAGGTAGGCCAGGAGCAGTACGGCGTCGGCGACCTGGAAGGTGGCGTTGACGACGATGATGCCGACGGCGTTGGGGACGATGTGCCGGCGCAGGATCCAAGGTTGGCGGGCGCCGAAGCGGCGGGCGGCCTCGACGAAAGCCTGGGTCCTGATGGACAGGCTTTCTCCGCGGATGAGGCGGGCGGGCACCAGCCAGGAGATGAACGAGATCACCCCGATGAGGGTCCAGATGTTGGGGTGCAGCGCGGTAGCCAGGAAGATGACGATGAACAGCGCCGGGACGGCGAGCAGGACGTCGACCACGCGCATCATCAAGGTATCCACGATGCCGCCAGTCAGCGCGGCTAGTGATCCCCATATCGCGCCGA
The DNA here is from genome assembly GCA_050698895.1 of Streptosporangiaceae bacterium. GTDB lineage: Bacteria > Actinomycetota > Actinomycetes > Streptosporangiales > Streptosporangiaceae > DASUBV01. The sequence continues at coordinate 11,175 of JBOHCO010001178.1, read as the reverse complement.
TGGTGGTGGCGATCAGGGCGACGGCCAGGCCGATCTCGATGGAGGACTGCCCGCCGAGCATGATCCGGCCGAGGACGTCGTAGCCGAGGTCATCGGTACCCAGGAGATGGTGCGAGCTGGGCGGGAGGTTGGTGGCCGTCAGGTTGGCGTGGATCTGGTCGGTGCGGTAGAGGGCCGGGCCGAGGAAGCTGAACAGCAGCACCAGGATGATGAGCACCAGGCCGACCAGGGCGGATTTGTTCCGGCGCAGGAAACGGCCCGTCTGGCGCAGGGGGCCGCGGGCGGGCGTCGCGTGGTCACTGGTCAGCCGTGCTGACGGGCCAGGCTCCGGCGGGTGAACGATCACCAGGGCGTCATCCGCCGCGCGCGGCCTGGTGGGGTCAGTCATACCGGATCCTTGGGTCGAGCACCGCGTACGCGATGTCGGCGAGCAGGCTGCCCACGACCGTGGCCACCCCGACCAGGACGATGATGCCGAGCTCAAGCGGGTAGTCGTCGGTGGCGGCGGCGTTGTAGAAGGTCAGGCCCGTCCCTGGGTAGTTGAAGACGTACTCGACCGTGACACCCCAGGTGAGCACGGCCGGCAGCGAGAGGCCGATGAGGGTGACCATGGCGGCGAAAGAGTTGCGCAGGGTATGACGGGTGAACACCCGCAACTGCGAGGCTCCCTTGGCGCGAGCGGTCCGTATGTAGTCAGAAGCGAGCGTGTCGATGGCCGAGGACCTCATGTACCGGCTGAACAGCGCGTAGCTGACCAGGGTCATCGTGGCGATCGGCAGGACCAGGGCCTGCAGGTTGCCGATGCTGTCGCTTTGCGGACCCTGAGCCGGGAAGATCGACGAGTTCACCGCGAGGAACTGGATCAGCAGCAGGCCAAGCCAGAACGACGGCATCGCGTACAGGAGAAAGGACACGCCCGTCGCGGCCTGGTCGAAGAACTTGCCCCGGCGGCCCGCCTGGGCGATGCCCAGCGGCACGGCGATCAGCACCGCCAGGACCAGCGCCGTTCCGACCAGCAGCAGATCGTTGGGCAGGTCACGCGCAAGAATCGAGTCCACCGACTGATTCAGCTTGTAGGAGTACCCCAGGTTCCCGTGCAGGAGCTGCCACAGAAAGTTCCAGTACTGCACCGGAAGAGGCTTGTTCAGGCCGTACTCCTGGATGAACGCCCTGATGCTGAGCGGGTTAGCGCGCGGCCCCAGCATGGCTCGGGCCAGGGTCGTGCCACTCGCTATCACGTGCTGCAGCACGAACGTCACCAGCGTGACGCCGATGAGCACGACAACAGCATGAAAGATTCGGCGGATGATGAACGCGAGCATCAGCAGCCACGCGTCCGGGCATCCGGCGGCCCGCACCACCGCACGGTAATGTCGGCCGGGCGGCGCAGGCGCCCGCTATCAGGCTGATCGGCCGCCAGGCAGGCGGGACCAGGGACACCGGCGCCGGACGCTGCACACACCGCGGTTGTCCTTTCCTGCGGGGCCCTGCCAGCGTCACGGCTGGCATGTCCATCCGAGGCAGGCATATTGCCGTGAACAGGGTAACGCCCCCTTCTGGCCAGATTCAAGAAAAATGGAACACGCTTTCACCAGCAGAGAAACCACGGCACAGGCGCCCGGCCCGCGGGCGATCGCCGGCGGGCCAGGAAGCGGGCGCGCCAAGTCGGCCGGCCCGGTCGCGACCGGACGGCAGGACCGCCAGTGGCGTCATGCGGGGCGGCTAACGCACTCATCCGGAGCCGGGCGCGGCCCCGGGCACGGCCCGGACTCGGGAGGGCAGCCTAGCTCGACTCCAGCCTGGCCCGGGCACATATTTCACAGGCCGAGAAGGCGTTGACGGCGGCGGGCCTCAGAGATTAGCTTGGCTGGATTATTAGACTTCAGCGGACTAATTTCTACTTCTCCAGCTTGCGTGCGCAAGAGCTGCGGAAACCTGCGTAAGCAGTTGCGGGCATTCGGCGGGATCTAACCAGCATGGCCTGGGCCAGGTATTAGAGAAAGGACTGCCTGTAATTGTGTGGCTGACAGAGCAGCTGGCCCGGTCTTGGTCTGGCCTCAGCTATTCGGAGCTGCCGAGTTCGGTGGTGGGCAAGTGCAAGGAGCATCTTCTTGACACGCTCGCGGTGGCGATAGCCGGAGCGAGCACGCAGGAGGCCCGGCGGGCCGCGGCCGCGCTGGCCGGCCCTGGCGGCGACGGGCACACCGGGGCCACCGTCTGGGGGACGGACCTGCGGCTGGCTCCCAGCCACGCCGCCCTGGCCAACGGCACCGCGGCCCACGCACGTGATTTCGACGACACCGGCGGGGTCGACCATTCTGGCGCCGTGGTCATCCCGGCGGTGCTGGCCGCTGCGCAGGCATCCGCGGGCGACGGGCCGGCCGTCATCGCCGCGACTGTGGCCGGCTACGACGTCGGCTATCGCATCCTGCTCGCGCTCGGCGGCTACGGCGTGCACAACGGGCGGGGATGGCACTCGACCGGCACAGCCGGCACCTTCGCCGCGGCGGCCGGTGCCTCGAAGTGCCTGGGCCTGGGGACCGAGCAGTTCGGGCACGCGCTGGGCATCGCCGGGTCATTCGCCGGGGGAGTGTGGGCATTCCTGGCCGACTCCGCCATGACCAAGCGCCTGCACGCCGGGAAGGCGGCTCAGACCGGGCTCGAGGCAGCGTTGCTGGCCCGGGCCGAATTCACCGGTCCGGGCCAGATCATGGAAGCGGAGTGGGGCGGGTTCTACGCCACCTACAACGGCGGCGTGAGCGACCCACGGGCCGCGCTCGACAACCTCGGACGCGAGTTCCTGATCTCGAACGCCGGCATCAAGCCGTACGCATGCTGCCGGGCGATCCACTCCGCGATAGACGCCATGCTCGCGCTCATCGACCAGCGCCGCCTGGCCGCCGAGGACATCACCAGGCTACTGATCCACGCGTCACGGCAGTCCATCAACATGGTTTCCGTCCACCCGGTGACCAGCGTCTTCTCGGCTCAGTTCAGCATGCCGTACGCGCTGGCCGTCGCCGCCTGCAGCGGCAGCGCCGGCCTCGACCAGTTTGACCCGCCACGCACCGCAGACCCGAGGGTAGGAGAATTCATGAGCCGCACGTCGATGATCCTCGACCCGGCCATTCCCAGCGGCGACGGCCCGCGCCTTGATGTCACCCTCAGCACGGGCGAACAGCTCACCCTGCCGACGCGCCGGCTAAACGACGCGAAAGGCGCGCCAGGGAACCCGCTTTCCCATGATGAAGTCGTAACCAAGGCAATCTCGCTCATTAAGCCTCGCCTCGGTGCGGCGACCGCAACAAGGATCGTGAGATGTATCGATGAGCTCGACACCCTGTCCGACATCAGCCAGCTCACCTCCATGCTCACATGCTCGCCGAACTAGCTCGCCGCACCGGGAATTGACCGGGAGAGGAGCACGACGATGACAGATTCCGCTCGCTACGAGACGATCGATTGGTCCCAGGACGGCCCGGTCCTGGTGCTCACGCTCAACCGTCCCGATCACATGAACGCCTTGTCCAGTCAGCTCGAGCAGGAGATGCACGCCGCGGTGCAGGCTGCTGCCGCGGCTGACTCCGTGCGTGCGATCGTCCTGACGGGAGCCGGCCGGGCCTTCAGCGCCGGGTACGACCTGGTCCAGCAGGCGCAGGCCCGGCCAACGCGCACCCGCGACGTCCTGAAACGGTCGTGGGACGGCGACATGGGGCAAGCCGACAAGCTCCTTGCCTTCATGCGCCTGCCCAAGCCGATCATCGCGGCCGTGAACGGCTGGTGTCTGGGCGGCGGGCTGTGGTACTCGCTGGCCTGCGACATCACGATCGCGTCGGACCAGGCGGTCTTCGGCCAGCCCGAGGTGCGGGAGATCCAGAACTCGACGTTCTTGTTCTCTTTCCTGGTCGGCTATAAGAACGCCAGTCGCTACGCCCTCACCGGCGATCACTTCGACGCCAGGGAGGCTGAGCGGATCGGCATGGTCAACCAGGTCGTCCCGCACGACGAGCTCATGCCCACGGCGATGGCCCTGGCTCAGCGGCTCGCGCTCGTGCCACCGGACTCGGTCCGGCTGAACAAGATGATCACGGTGCTCGGCCTGGAGGCGATGGGGCTGCGGGCGGCCATGGAGACAGCCGACATCCTGTCGGTGATCACCCACTCGTCAATGGACGCCGCCGATCTCGATGAGCTCAACCGGCTGCGTCACGAGGAAGGGCTTGCCGCCTCCCTGAAGTTCCGGGACGGCCCGTTCATCCCCGAGCCGGGTGGCCCGCGAAGCCGTCCCCGCGAGAAGAAGTGAGGGTGCCGGACTACGACGCCGGCACGGTGGGCTCGGCCTCGGCCGACATGGGCGTCTGCAGCGGGAAATGGCAGGCGGCGATGTGACGTGTCGGGCTGAACGGCCGCAGCGGAGGCTCGACCTCGGCGCAGATGTCCTGCGCCAGCGGGCAGCGGGTACGGAACCGGCAGCCAGAAGGCGGGTCGAGCGCGCTGGGGAGTTCCCCGCGAACGCCAGAGTTGGCCTTGGCCAGCTCGGCGCCCGGGTCGGCGAGCGGCGCGGAGTCGATCAGGCCCTGGGTGTAGGGATGGGCGGGCGACAGGTAGACCTCGTCGGCCGGCCCCACCTCAACCAGCTTGCCCAGGTACATGACCCCGATGTGATTGGACAGGTACCGGACTACGGCCAGGTCGTGCGAGATGAACAGGTAGGTCAGACCCATCTGGCGCTGCAGATCGCGCATCAGGTTGAGCACCTGGGCCTGGATCGATACGTCCAGCGCGCTCACCGGTTCGTCGGCCACGATCAGGTCGGGGGACAGGATCAGCGCCCGGGCGAACCCGATCCGCTGACGCTGGCCGCCGGAGAACTCATGCGGATAGCGCTCGACCGCGTTCTGGGGCAGGCCGACGCGGTCCAGCGAGTCGGCGACCTGCCGGCGCTGTTCGGCGCGGCTGCCGACGCCCTGGATCACCAGCGGCTCACGCAGGAGCATGCCGACCCGCATCCGGGGATTCAGGCTGGCGTAGGAGTCCTGGAACATGTACTGGATCTTGCGGCACAGCCGCCGGTCCTCCCGGCCGGACACGTTGGCCAGATCCTGGCCGGCGAAGCTGACCGTACCCGCCGTCTTTTTCTCCAGGCCGGCGATCAGCCGGCCGATCGTGGTCTTGCCGCACCCGGATTCCCCCACCAGCCCGAAGGTCTCCCCGCGGCGGATGTCGAAGCTCACGCCGGCGACCGCGCTGACCGAGCCGGTCTTGCGCTGCAGCACGCCTCGGGTCACCGGGAAGTCCTTGACCAGGCCGTCCGCCGACAGCACCACCTCCGCCGTGACCACGGCGGTCGCTGCGTCACCAGAGCTGGCCGGGGTCAGCTGCGTGACGGCCTTCTGGTCTCCCTGAGCCTCACCTACCGGATAGAAACACGCGTAGTGGTGCTCCGGAGTCTCGCCGGCGAGCGGCGGCTCTTCTGTCCGGCAGCGGTCGGCGGCGTACCGGCACCGGGCCGCGAACCGGCAGCCGACCGGCGGGTCCGTCAGGTCGGGTGGCGTGCCGGGGATCGAGTACAGCCGTTCCCGGGTCTCGGCGGCCTTGTCCGGGAGCGCCTGGAACAGGGCCTCGGTGTAGGGGTGCCTCGGGTTGGCGAACAGGGTGCGGGTGCCGGTCGTCTCCGCGATCTTGCCCGCGTACATGACTTCCACCCGGTCGGCCCGGCCGGCGATGACGCCCAGGTCATGGGTGACGAGGATGACCGACATCTGCAGCCGCTTGCGCAGGTCGTCGATGAGCTCCAGGATCTGCTTCTGGATCGTCACGTCCAGCGCCGTGGTCGGCTCATCGGCGATCAGCAGCTTCGGCTCGCAGGCCAGTGCCATCGCGATCATGACCCGCTGCCTCATCCCGCCGGAGAACTGGTGCGGGTATTCGTGGAGACGTTCCTTAGGCCGGGGCATCCCGACCAGGCCGAGCACCTCGGCGGCCCGGTCCAGTGCCTCGTGCCGGGACACCGGACGGTGGAGGATCACCGCCTCGGCGATCTGCTTGCCGACGGGCATCGTCGGATTCAGCGAGGTCAGCGGGTCCTGGAAAATCATCCCGACCTCGTTGCCGCGGATCCGGCGCATCTCCTTGTCCGGGAGGCCGCTGATCTGCCGCCCGTCGAGGCGGATGCTCCCCCCGGCGATCAACCCGCCGACCGGGAGCAGGCCCATGACCGAGAGCGCGGTCATGGTCTTGCCCGAACCCGACTCTCCGACCAGGCCCAGCGATTCCCCCGGTTCAACGTGCATTGTCACGCCGTCCACGGCGCGCACGGTTCCCTCGCTGAACCTGATGTGAGTGCGCAGGTCCTCGATTTCCAGCGTGGGAGTCATCAACGAGAATCTTTGCTATCGCTGCGAAGGGCCGATGCCGGGAGCCACGTAAGGGATCCTCGGGAGTTCCTTGTGCCGGTAAAGCGGACGCTCATGGTCGGGTGCCCTTCGCGAGATTTGGCCAATCTAAACGAATGTTCTCTAAGAGCGCAAGTGTCTCTCGCTGGGTGGTATCGGAGAGTTCCGTCGCGACTCGACCACGCCGCCCCCCATCAGGCGCACCCTCGCTTTCCGACGAACAGACACCAACCACATATATACGACATAGAGTACATAAGGCTCGCATCGCGTGAACAGGGGGACTGTTGTGCTACCGAAGCCCTGTTGTGTCGCATGTTGATCTCATAAGGCGAGAAACTATGTACATGTGGCGAAACGAGTGGCTACTCTGCCTTGAGGGTTGCATGTGGCGGCAGCTTGTGATCCTTAGGGGATCCCTGGTCTGGGGTTGGCGGACTGGCGTTCCCTCTCTAGCGAAACTTGGGGCGCTCTGGTAACCCCGCCCATTCACATGCCTCTGCTGGCAGGAAAGGACAGAGAATATGCCTCCAGCGAGGGACAACAGCTCATTTCGATCCGCCGATGCGCGCCAGGGCCAGCGCCCCGGGAGGCGGCGTCGCCTCGGCGTTCTCGTGGTACTGGCGGTGGCGGTCAGCCTGGTGCTGGCCGCATGTGCCGGCAGCAGCTCGAGATCTTCGGGAGCTTCGGACGCGGGCGGCAAAGTGGTCAAGGGAGCCACGGTCACCGTCGCCGAGGAGCCGGGCGCGCCGCCTGCCTACATCTTCCCGCTCTACCCGCTCACGTACTACTCCACCAACGACACGGCGCAGCTTGAGGTCCTCCTCTATCAGCCGCTGTACTGGTTCGGAAAGGGCAACTCGCTCGATCTGAACGAGTCGCTGAGCCTGGCCGAGACGCCGGTGTACAGCGACAACGACCGGACAGTCACGATCAAGCTCAAGCCGGGGATCAAGTGGTCGGACGGCCAGCCGCTGACCTCGCGCGACGTTGAGTTCTGGATCAACATGCTGAAGGCGAACAAGGCTGACTACGGGCCGTACGTGCCGGGCGCCTTCCCGGACGACGTCGCCAGCGCTGACTACCCGAACGCCTCCACCGTGGTGCTGCACCTGAACGCCTCCTACAGCCCGGCCTACTTCACCGGGACGGCGCTGAGCGAGATCACCCCGATGCCGCAGCACGCCTGGGACAAGACCTCGGTGTCGGGCAAGGTCGGCAACTACGACACGACCACCGCCGGCGCGCACGCGGTGTATAACTTCCTCAACGCCCAGGGCAAGAACACCGCGACCTTCTCCACGAGCCCGCTGTGGAAGGTCGTCGACGGTCCCCTGCACCTGGTCGCCAACACCCCGGACGGCCGATTCACCTTCGCGCCGAACCCGTCGTACTTCGGGCCCAAGTCGAAGATCGGAAAGGTCGTCGAACTGCCCTTCACCAGCGACACGGCCGAGAACAACTCGCTGCTCACCGGGAGCGTCGACTACGGCTATGTCTCCGGGACGAATGCGCCGGAGGTCACGCGGCTGGAGCACCAGGGATACCAGATCAGCCCCTGGCCCTTCTACGGCGTTAACTACCTGTACGTCAACTACACGGACCCGGCGACGCCGTTCATGAAGCAGCAGTACGTGCGCGAGGCAATGCAGTCGCTGATCAACCAGCCGCTGGTCATCAAGAGCATCTACCACGGCTTCGCCTACCCGACCAACGGCCCGGTGCCGAACAAGCCGCTGACCAGCTTCGTGAGCCCGTCGGAGTCTCATCCGCTGTACCCCTACGATCCCGCCAAGGCGGTCTCGCTGCTGAAGAGCCACGGCTGGAAGGTCGTCCCCAACGGCACGTCGACCTGCATCGATCCCTCGAAGTGCGGCGCGGGCATTACCAAGGGCATGGCCCTGTCGCTGACGGCCATCGAACCGACCGGCTTCAGCGACATTGACAACATGATGCAGGCCTTCCAGTCGTCGATGACGCAGGCCGGGATCAAGTGGAACCTCGTCTCGCTCACTAACAACGCGATCGGGGCCGCGCTGGCGCCGTGCAAGCCCGGGTCGCCGTGCAAGTGGGATCTCATCGACTACGAGGAAGGCTATTACTGGGCCCCTGGTCAGTACCCGGATGGCGGCGCGGCCTTCGGGACCGGAGCTCAGCTGTACATGGGCAAGGGGCCGTTCGCCGACACGCTCAACTCCCTCATCCTGAAGGCGCGCACCGCGTCGGCCAGCCAGGCGCAGGCCGCCATCTTCAAGTACGAGAATTACGCCGAGACGGTCCTGCCTGGCCTGTGGATCCCGAACCTCTACTACCAGGTGTCGGTCATCAAGAACACCCTCCACGGCGTGGAGCCGCAGAACCCCATCGCCGGCAACGTCACGCCGCAGCTGTGGTACATGACCGGCGGGTGACGCCGCCGGAAATGAAGAGCGGTTCATGATCACGGAGCCTGGTCAGCGGTTATCGCTGACCAGGCTCCGTGACGTGGTGCCCGGGCGGGCTCGGCGGGGCGGCGATCCGTGGCACCCGCGGTCAGTCAGCGCGCGATAAACAGCGCGTCCGCGATCAGCACCTGGCCGGACGGGCTGGCGACGAAGGCCGGGTTGAAGTCGGCTGCGCTGAGCACGTCCTGCAGCTCAGCCGCCATGGAAGCGACCTGCTGAACCAGGTAGGCGAGAGGCCCGACATCGGTCGGGGCGACCAGGCTTCGGTAGCCATCGAGCAGGCGGCCGAGTTCTGTCCGGGCGATCAGGGCATTCGCCTCGGCCAGCGAGAGCGGAGCCAGGTCCGCCGCTCGGTCTTTGGTCAGCTCCGCGAGCGATCCCCCGCTGCCGACCACGACCATGGCGCCGACCGGCGGCTCGACCGTGAATCCCACCAGCGCCTCGGTGCCCCCGGCCAGCAGCGGCTGCAGCTCGAACCCTTCCAGTCGCAATCCTGGCCGGGCCGTCGCGACGTACTGGCCCATCTGCGCGATGGCCTGCCCGAGCTCATCCGCGTCCCGGATGCCGACGATGACACCGCCGACATCCGCCCGGTGCGGAACGTCCGGCGACGCGATCTTCAGGACCAGCGGGTACCCGATGGTCGAGGCCAGCTCGACCGCGGACTCGGCATCCTCGGCGAGTGCCGACTGGGCCGCAGGGAGACGGTAAGCCGCCATGATCCGCCTGGTCAGGTCGTACCCGACGGGCCCGGCAACGTCGGCGAGCTCGGTTCGCAGATCGTCGAGAGCAGCGGGCTGAGCCAGCGCCCGGCGGCCTGGTGCAGCGTGCTGCCAGCTGCCCAGGCTGTGCAGCGCGGTGACGCCGGCGCGCAAGCCGCGTACGAACGGGACGGGGGAGTCGGTGACGAGTTCCTGCAGGACCGGATGGATGCCGGCCGACGCGCTGGAAGCGAGCACGATCGGTTTCGTCGCCGTGCGACTGACCTCCACGACGTTCCGGATGTGGTTGATGTAGCCCTGCTCGGCCCAGATGGGCAGGCGCTCGTGCGCGTCCTGGACCACGAGGACGGAATCCACGCCCGGATCGTCGAGGATCGCCCGCAGCGCGTCGGCGGGCGTTCGGCGTCCTGCGCCGACTGTCGCGCCGATGTCAATCGGGTTCTCTCCGGTGATGTCCGGCAGGGCCGCGTGAACACGGCTCGTGGTCTGCTCGCTGAATTCCGCGAGGTCGAGGCCGTTCTCGATGGCCAGGTCGGCGGCCAGCGCACTTTGCCCGCCGGAGATCGCGAACACGCCGACCCGCACGCCCCGGCAGCTGCGAGCCGGCCTGGCCGCGAAGGCCTGCAGGCTGCTCACCATGTCGTCGTAATCGAGCACGGCTGGCAGCCCGATCCGCCGGAAGAACGCCTCGTAGCCGTCGTAGTTGGTGATCAGCGCGCCAGAGTGGGCCTGTGCGGCACGACTGCCCTGCGGCGAGCGGCCAACCTTGAGTGCCACCACCGGCTTCCCCGCGCGGTGCATCTGGTCGACCGCCCCCGCGAACGCCGCCGCGTCCTTAATGCTCTCGATGACCAGCCCGACGACCTCCGTCTCCTCGTCAGTGACGAGCCACTCGAGGTAGTCGGCGGTGGTGATGGTGGTCTCGTTCCCGGTCGACATGATGCGCGCGAAGCCGAGTCCGGCCGAGGTCATGATCGAGATCGCCGCTGAGCCGGACTGCGAGATGATGGCCACGTTGCCGGTCGGAAGGTCCATCCGGAAGTCCGGGGTCCACAGCGGCGCCCGGCCCGCGACGCTGAGTACGCCCAGGCAATTGGGGCCGTTGAACCGGATGCGCAGCCGGGCGCAGGCGTCTTCCAGGTCGCTCAGTTCCTGGCTGGTGAAGCCGGCTGTCGGGACCACCGCGGAGCGGCAGCCCTGGCTGTCGAGCTGGCCGAGCAGGCTGGTGACGCCGCGGGCAGGCACGCTCGCGACCGCTACGTCCAGGTCAGCGCGCAAATCAGCCACCGCCGGCACCGCTGGCCAGCCCTCGATCGTGTTCGCCGTCGGGTGCACGCAGGTCACTTCGCCCCCGAAGCCGAAGTTCCGCAGATTCGCCAGCACCTGATTGCCAAGCGTATGGCGCTGGGCCGACGCACCGATGACGGCCACCGTCCGCGGCTGCAGCATGGCCCCGATCGCCTGGTTCACTTCCGCACGCTCAGCAACGCGGCCACTCATGTGACGAGCACTCACACGTCCCAGCCGGCGTCGACGGGAACGTCGTGCCCGGTGATGTTGCGGGCGGAAGGAGAGACCAGGAACCGGACGGCCTCGGCCACGTCTGACTCGTCC
>JBOHCO010001177.1:0-1441 GCA_050698895.1 Streptosporangiaceae bacterium | reverse complement strand
CCGGTGCACGCCGCCGCGCCGGCCTGCACGGCCGCCGTGACGGCGGTCTCCAGTGGCAGCCCGGCGGCCAGCGCGGTGGCCAGGGCGCCGTTGAAGGCGTCGCCCGCGCCGACGGTGTCGACCACCTCGACCGGCGGAGCGGGAAAGCTGGCCGGCTCGCGGCCGGGCCCGAACAGCGTCGCGCCCCGGCCGCCGCGGGTCACGATGACCGCGCGGGCGCCCGCCGCCAGCAGGCGGGCCACGGCGGTGTCCTCGTCCGGCTCGGCCGCGCCGTCGCCTCCGGCCGGGGGCAGGCGGCGCAGCTCGCCCTCGTTCGGGGTCAGGATGACGCCGTCGACCAGGTCCGGCGGCAGGGCCTGGCCCGGCGCGGGGTTGACCACCAGCAGCGCGCCGTCCGCCGCCGCCGCGGCGGCCGCGGCGGCCGACACGGCGGCCAGCGGCACCTCCAGGCTGGCCAGGATGACCGTGCCCGCCGCCACCCGGCCCGCCAGCAGCCCGGTCACCCGCCCGGCGGTCAGCCGCTCGTTCGCGCCCGGCGCGACGGCGATCATGTTCTCCCCGGCCGCGTCGACCAGGATCACCGCGACACCGCTCGGGCCCGGCCCGCGGATCAGTCCGCCGGTGTCGATGCCGTCCGCGACCAGGTCGGCGCGGGCCTGGTCCCCGGCCGTGTCGTCGCCGACGGCCGCGATCAGCGTGACCCGCGCGCCGAGCCGGGCCGCCGCGTGGGCCTGGTTGCCGCCCTTGCCGCCGGGCAGGATCTCCAGCCGGCCCCCGGTCACCGTCTCGCCGGGCTGGGGGAGGTGCCCGATGCGCACCGTATAGTCAGCGTTGACCGAGCCCACGACGATGACCTGTCCCAACCCGCGCTCCTGCCCCGGACAGCCGACCGACCGACGATGTCAAGATCGCCGCCAAGATATCAACGCGATGTCAAGATACGGCCGCGGGCCCGGCCCCGAGAAGCGAGCGGAGCGGGATGAGCGGATGAGGCGCGAGACGATGCTCGCCGTCGGCGTCGGCGAGATTCTCTGGGACCGGCTGCCGGGCGGAGACGAGATCGGCGGGGCGCCCTTCAACGTCGTATCCCACCTGGCCCGGCTCGGCTATCCGGCCGCCTACCTCACGGCCGTCGGCCAGGACCCGCTCGGCGACGCGGCGGTGGCCCAGATGGTCAGCCGGCGCATCGACACCACCCTGGTCGGCCGGGTGACCGGCGTGCCGACCGGGCTGGCGGAGGTCACGGTCGGCGCCGGCGGCAGTCCCGTGTTCGCGCTCCGCCGGCCCGCGGCGTTCGAGCAGTGGGGCAGCGCCGGCTCGGTGGCGGACCGGGTCGCCGCGATGCGACCGCAGTTCGTCGTCTACGGCACGCTGGCCCAGCACGGACCGGGCGCGCGGGCCGGGCTGGCGCGGATCACACGATCCTTCGAAGGCGCGGTGC
>JBOHCO010001176.1:0-5552 GCA_050698895.1 Streptosporangiaceae bacterium | reverse complement strand
GGTGCGGGTGTTACTGATGAGGTGGGTTAGCCCGGGGTTAGCCCTGCTCGGGGTAGCCGAGCGCGAACGCGGCCTCGAGGTCGTGCCGCGAGTAGGTGCGGAACGCGATGTGGGTCTCGGTGTGCGTGACGCCGGCGACCTTGTTGAGCGAGCCGGGGATCACGTCGCCGAGCTCCTCGTGGGCGCGCACCCGCACCAGTGCCACCAGGTCGAACTCGCCGGTCACCGAGTACACCTCGCTGACCGCCGGCATCTGGGCGATTGTCTGCGCCGTCTCCGGAATCCGCGCGACGTCGCACTTGATCAGGACGATAGCGGTGACCACGGTCGCCTCCCGAGACGCCGGGAACTCAAGGCGCCGGGAACCTGCGCCCCGGCCGCGCCAGTAGCGTACAGCCGCCTCTTCCGCGCCCGCCTGTCCCCCGGCTGGTACCCGTGGCTGGTACCCGTGGCTGGTCCCCGTGGCTGGCCCCGGCCGGGCTCAGGCGCAGATGGCGGCCAGCGGCCGCGGCGCGGGCAGCGCGGCGGCCGGCCGCGGGCTCGGACCGTGGCCCTGACCGTGGCCCTGACCGTGGCCCTGGCCCGACCGGGCGGCCGCCACCAGGTCCAGCAGGCCGAGCAGCACCTCGCCGGTGGCCTGCGCGTCGGCCAGCGCCCGGTGGCAGGGCGCGGTCCGGGTGCCGAAGTAGGCGGCCAGGGTGGCCAGCTTGCAGTCGGGCACCTGCTCGTCGCGCAGCACCGTACGGGCCAGCACCGCGGTGTCCAGCACCGCCGCGGGCGGCCAGGCCAGCCCGCTGGCCCGGCAGCCGCTGAGCAGAAAGCCCATGTCGAACGGCGCGTTATGGGCGACGAGCACCGCTCCCCTGGCGAAGGTCAGGAACGCCGCCAGCGCGTCGGCCGCGCGCGGCGCCCCGCCGACCATGTCGTCGGTGATCCCGGTGAGTTCGGTGATGCCCTCGGGCACCGCGACGCCGGGGCCCGGGCTGACGAGCGAGAAGAACTCGCCGGTCACCCGGCGGCCGCTGAGCCGGACCGCGCCGATCTCGATGATCGTGGCCGTGGCCGGCCGGAAGCCCGTGGTCTCCACGTCGACGACGACCACGTCCAGGCCCGCGGCCAGGGACCTATCCCCGGCCGCCGCGAGTGAGCCCGCAGCGGCGGGCACCGGGCCTGCAGCGGCGGGCACCGGGCCTGCAGCGGCGGGCACCGGGCCCGCAGCAGGCACAGAGCCCCCGGCGGGCAATTGTCCGACCATGCCCTTCACGGTAGAGCCAGCCTCTGACACTCCGGCCGGCGGCTCGCCGGGCCTCGGGGAACGTCACATCCGGCCGCCTGGATCGCTGCCGTCACAGGGGTCGTCATGGGGCCAGGCACGGGGTGCCCAAGTTTCGTAATGGCATTGTTATCGCTGCGGAACGACGAACTCGAATCGCGGGAGTACGCGAACCGGTTGAATCCGCTATTGCAGGTTCACTAGTCTCGTGGCCTGAGCCGTATCGCTCATCAGCCGCCAGCATGGCGGCGGCGGGCGGCCAACTGCCGAGTCCTCGTTGCCGGTCATCGCGACGGCTGAGGAGCCGGGGAACCACCGGCGAGCCGTCAGCGTGAGAACGCCCGGCTAGCCAGGGGTGAATCGGCCCGACCAAAGGACGGGCCGTAGGGCGATCTTCCACTGCCCGAACCCGTCAGCTGACCCGGTAGGCAGCCAGTGGGAGAAGGAGCGTGTCACGCAGGTGCATACGCCGCCAGATGATCGCCTGGTGCGGCCGGCTCACCGCCGGGCCCTGAAGTACCGCGCCGGGATCATGACAACCGTGACGGCTGGGCTGGCCGCGACCGGCCTGCTCGTCGCCACCGGAGGCGTGGCCGTGGCCTCCCCGCAGGTCACCCCCGCACAGGTGGAGAAGAAGCTCAGCCAGCTGACCTCCAAGCAGGACAAGCTGGACCAGCAGCTGGACCAGGTGAAGCAGGAGCTCGCCGCGGCCAGCCAGCGGCTCGCGGTGGTCAAGCGCGAGGAGGCCAGGGACGCCACGCAGTTCAACTCCATGCGGGGCCAGATCGGCCAGATCGCCGCCCAGGCCTACGAGCAGGGCAGCATGAACTCCTCGATCGCCCTGCTCACCTCGGGCAAGCCGCAGCAGATCCTGGACCAGTCCTCGATCCTGCTGGAGCTGTCCTCGGCCAACAACGCCGAGATGAACCAGTTCCTCTCGGCGGCCCGCGCGGTGCGCAACACCCAGCAGGCGGCGGCCCGGACTAAGGCCGGCATCCTGGGGCTCAAGAAGAACATCGCGGGCCGCCTGAAGGTGCTGAACGGCCTGATCACCAAGCAGAAGGCGCTGCTCCAGCAGCTCACGCCCATCCAGCGGAAGGTCGCCTCCCCCGGCGGGGGCGGCGGCGGGGGCGGCGGGGGCGGGGGCGGCAAAGACCCCGTGCCCGTCAACAGCCAGGCCGGCAAGGCGGTGCAGTTCGTCTACAACCAGCTCGGCTGCCCGTACGTGTACGGCGGCACGGGTCCGTGCCACGACGGCTTCGACTGCTCCGGGCTGATGATGGAGGCCTGGGCGGCCGCGGGCGTGTCGATCCCCCGCACCAGCGAAGAGGACTGGGCCGACCTGCCGCACGTCAGCGAGAGCGACATGCAGCCCGGCGACATCCTGGTCTTCGACGGCGCGGGTCACGTCGGCATGTTCGTCGGTGGCGGTGACCTGATAGATGCGCCGCAAACCGGCATGAACGTCGAGAAGGTCCCGCTGGCTGGCTGGTACTCGGCCAACCTCGACGGAGTGGTCCGGCCGTAGCACGACCCAGACGGCACTGATCGTCAGACGCGAGCGCGCCCGGCCCGGATTCCACGGGCCGGGCGCGCTCGTATCGCGGCGACCGGTAGGCTCCCTATCTCGGCGGCCAGGGCCGCCACCGGGAAGCCACGGTCCCGGCGGCGCCTGTGGCACGGGAGCGAGATGCGCAGAGTCCTCATCGTCACCAACGACTTCCCGCCGCGGCGCGGCGGCATTCAGTCTTTCGTTCACGCGCTGGCCTCCCACCTGCCGGCGGCCCAGGTATGCGTCTACGCCCCGATGTGGGAGGGGGCGGCCGCGTTCGACGCCCGGCAGGAGTTCCCGGTCATCCGGCACCGCACCTCGCTGATGCTGCCCGTTCCCACGGTCGCCCGCCGCGCCAGGTCCATCCTGCGCGAGTACGACTGCGACACCGTGCTGTTCGGCGCGGCGGCGCCCCTGGGGCTGCTGGCGCCCACGCTGCGCCGCGCCGGGGCCCGCCGGATCGTCGCGCTCACCCACGGCCACGAGGCCGGCTGGGCATCGCTGCCCGCCGCCCGCGCGATGCTGCGCCGCATCGGCGACGAGGTGGACGTGGTCACCTACCTGGGTGAGTACTTCCGGCTCCGGCTGACCCGCGCCTTCTCCTGGCGCGCCTCGGCACGCATGGTCCGGCTGGCGCCCGGCGTCGACACCACCGCCTTCCGGCCCGGCGCCGGGGGCCAGGCCATCCGGCAGCGGCTGGGCATCGGCCCGCGGCAGCCCGTGGTGGTCTGCGTCTCCCGCATGGTGCCCCGCAAGGGCCAGGACACGCTGCTGCAGGCCTGGCCGATGGTGCAGGCCAACGTGGGCGGCAACCCGCTGCTGCTGCTGGTCGGGGACGGCCCGTACCGCGCCGAGCTGGGCCGGCTGGCCCAGCGCCTGGGCGTGAGTGACTCGGTGCTGTTCGCCGGGCCGGTGCCCGGCGAGGAACTGCCGGCCTACTACGACGCCGGCAACGTGTTCGCCATGCCGTGCCGGACCCGGCGCAAGGGCCTGGACGTCGAGGGCCTCGGCATCGTCTACCTGGAGGCGTCCGCCACCGGCCTGCCGGTGGTGGGCGGCGACTCGGGCGGCGCGCCGGACGCCATCGTGCACGGCGAGACCGGCTACGTGGTGCCCGGCGGCAGCGAGGACGCCCTCGCGGCCCGGCTGATCGAGCTGCTCTGCGACCCGGTGGGGGCGGCCGCGATGGGCGACAAGGGCCAGGCCTGGGTGGACCGCGAGTGGCGGTGGAACCTGGTGGCCAGCCGGCTAGGCGAGATCCTGGCCGGGTAGAACCCCTTTCAATCTCCGTAACAGCGGTCGGTGGCCCGGACTCAGTGCGCGAAGCGACCGCGGTAGTACTCGAAGACGAAGCCGATCATGCTGAGGATGACGGCCAGCAGGCCGATCAGGAACAGCCACCAGCCCACCGCGACGCCGAGCGCGGCCAGCGCGCCGGACAGGCCGACGAACAGCGGCCACCAGCTGTGCGGGCTGAAGAAGCCCAGCTCGCCGGTGCCCTGGTAGATCTCCCCCTGCTTGTCGTCCTCAGGCCGCTTGGGCAGCCGACGGCCGGTGAACAGGAGGTAGAACCCGGTGAGGAAGGCCAGGCAGACCGACAGCGCCAGCGCGGTCGTGCCCGTGGGGTCGTGGGAGAAGTACCAGTAGACCAGGTCGGCCGCGCCGAAGAACGCCGCGCAGCCCAGGAACAGGTAGGCCTCGACCTTCACTTGCCGACTCCGATCGAATTGGGCTCAAACTCATGGTCGCGCCCGGTCTTGATGTGCGGGTAGTGCAGGTCGAACGCGGGGCGCTCCGAGCGGATCCGCGGGATCGACGTGAAGTTGTGCCGCGGCGGCGGGCAGGACGTGGCCCACTCCAGCGAGTTGGCGAAGCCCCAGGGGTCATCGGCGGTCACGCTGGGCGCGTTCTTGTGCGTCCAGTAGATGTTGTACAGGAACACGAGCGTCGAGGCGCCGAGCACGAACGCCGAGATCGAGGAGATGTCGTTCAGCGTGGTGGCCAGGTGAGGCAGGTACGGGTAGTTGGCCACGCGGCGCGGCATGCCCATCAGGCCCAGCCAGTGCTGGACCAGGAACGTGCCGTTGAACCCGAAGAACACCAGCCAGAAGTGCCACTTGCCCATGGTGGAGTTGAGCATCTTGCCGGTCATCTTGGGCCACCAGAAGTAGAACCCGCCGAACATGGTGAACACCACCGTGCCGAACAGCACGTAGTGGAAGTGCGCGACGACGAAGTAGGAGTCGCTGACCGCGAAGTCCAGCGGCGGCGAGGCCAGGATGACGCCGGTCAGCCCGCCGAACAGGAACACGACCAGGAAGCCCAGGATGAACAGCATCGCTGGCTCGAAGCTGAGTTGCCCGCGCCAGATGGTGCCGACCCAGTTGAAGAACTTCACCCCGGTCGGCACCGCGATCAGGAACGTCATGAACGAGAAGAACGGCAGCAGCACCGCGCCGGTGGTGAACATGTGGTGCGCCCACACCGTCAGCGACAGGCCCGCGATCGCGATCGTCGCGCCGACCAGGCCCTTGTAGCCGAAGCACGGCTTGCGGGAGAAGACCGGCAGGATCTCGGTGGCGATGCCGAAGAACGGGATGGCCACGATGTACACCTCGGGGTGGCCGAAGAACCAGAACAGGTGCTGCCACAAGATCGCGCCGCCGCTGTTGGCCGCGAACACCTGCGCGCCGAGCTTGCGGTCGATCTCCAGCACCAGCAGCGCCG
>JBOHCO010001175.1:0-1496 GCA_050698895.1 Streptosporangiaceae bacterium | reverse complement strand
GGGCTGATGGCCGCGCTGGAAATCACCTCGCGAATTCAGGTCCGCGCCGACCCGCAGCTGGTCTGGGAGCTGGCGATGGACTGGTCCCGGCAGCGCGAGTGGGTGCCCGCCACCGTGGTCCGGGGCGGCACCGGCGTCGGCGCTCAGGTGGTGGCCAGGACCGGCATCGGGCCGGCCGGGTTCACCGACACCATGGTCATCACCGAGTGGGAGCCGCCGCGGCGCTGCGTGGTCCAGCACACCGGTCGGGTGGTGCGCGGTCGCGGCGTGTTCGAGGTCGTGCCGCGGGGCGAGGTCAGCGAGTTCCGGTGGACCGAGCTGATCGACCTGCCGGTGCCCGCCTCGGTGCAGCCCGCGGCCACGGTGATCGGCCAGTGGACAGTGGCGCCGCTGACCAGGCTCGGCCTGGACTACGCGCTGCGCCGCTTCGCCCGCCTGGTCTGACGAGACTGGTACGACTCGGGACTGGTACGACTGAAGGATGCGGCCCGAACCCGGCCTCGAGCCCGGCGACGCAGCCGGCCTGCGCGAGCGGCTGCGGCACGTCTACTGGATCGGCGGCGGCAGCGGGGCCGGCAAGTCGACCATCGCCGGCCGGCTGGCGGCGCGGCACGGCCTGGGCGTGTACGCGACCGACGACGTGATGCGCGACCAGGGCCGTCGCATCCGGCCCGGCGAGGCCCCGTTCCTGGACGAGTTCGCGGCCATGGACATGGACCAGCGCTGGGTGCACCGGTCACCGCAGACCATGCTGGAGACGTTCCACTGGTACCGCGGCGAGGGCTTCGGGCTGATGGTGGACGACCTGCTGCGCTGGCCGGCCGGGCCGGGCGTGATCGCCGAGGGCTTCCGGCTGCGGCCGGGCCTGGTGCGGCCGTTGCTGGCCGAGCCCCGGCAGGCGGTGTGGCTGCTGCCCACGCCCGGCTTCCGGCGGGCCGCGTTCGAGAGCCGGGGCTCGCTGTGGGAGATCGCGAACAAGACCAGCGACCCCGAGCGGGCCCTGCGCAACCTGCTGGAACGCGACCGGCTGTTCACCGAGCGCCTCGCCGCGGAGGCCAGGGACCTCGGACTGCCCGTCATCGAGGTGGACGGCGCGGTCACCGAGGCGGACCTCGTCGCCCGGGTCGCCGGCGGGTTCGGGCTCTGATCCGGGGGGCGCTGGGAGCCCGGCACCGGGCTGCGGCATGATCACGGCATGGTGAGAGCAGCGGACCTCGGGCTGACGATCGGCATCCTGCCCAGCGGCCCCACCGGGTCGGTCCTCGACGTGCCCGGCGTGGGCGTCGGTCACGCCACCGTCTGGCGCGACGAGCCGCCGCCCCCGGCCGGCCGGGGCACGGCCCGGACCGGCGTCACGGTGCTCGACCCTGGCGGCAGCCTGTTCCGCAGTCCGGTCCCGGCCGGCGGCGCGGTCCTCAACGGGGCCGGCGAGTGCACCGGGTTCCTGGCCGCCGGCGAGTGGGGCCTGGCCGAGACCCCGGTGTTCCTGACCTCGA
>JBOHCO010001174.1:0-2525 GCA_050698895.1 Streptosporangiaceae bacterium | reverse complement strand
TCTCGGGCGGGCGCCTGGAAGGTACCGATCCCGGCTAGCAGTTCCGCGACGGCGGCAACGTCGGCGAGCAGTTCGGGCGTGGCGTCGGGCCGCTCGCTGGCGAGCCGGGCCTGGCGCGCGGCGAGGGCTGCGACATTTGGCCCACCCGTACCGCTATCACCGTCCATGCAGTGATTCTGCCACTAGCTGACGGGTGGCGAGCCGCCATGATCCGGCGGCCCGCCACCCGTTGTTGCCAGCGACCGGCTACTTCCTGGCGCAGGACAAGTCCCTGGCGGGCAGCACCCCCCGTGTTCAGGTAGGCATTCACCGCGTCGTCCACGCAGGCGGAGCCGCGGAACAGGTACACACCGTGGGTGCGGACCCCCTGCAAGGTGATCATCCGGGACGCGGCGAGCGCGCGGTGCATGGCCCGTCCCATCGGCAGGATCGCATTGATGTCGCCGGCGGCCTGCACGATGAGCGCCGGGACGTGGTTGGCCACCTTCGGCGGCGCACCCGCGGGGCGGTACGGCCAGAACGCGCACGGCGTGATGGTCTGGTCGACCGGGCTGAACAGCGGCGCGCTGGCCCGGTGGGCTTGGACGGCGCGCCAGTAGACGGCCGGGCTGGCCGGCACCGGCGCGTCCGCGCACATGATCGCGGTCCGCGCGCTGTTCAGCGCCGATCCGGTCCCGGTGAGTTGCAGGGCCAGCGCCTGGAGCAGGTCGGGGCTGGCCTTCGCGGGCCGGCCGTGCGCGGCGCGGTTCAGCGCCTGGATGTTCGCGGCCAACTCGGCCTCGTTGACCGGCATGTCGTCACTCAGCGGGTCGATGATGGCGGCGGGCACCACCGTGTCATCCACCGCGAACGGGCCGACGTGCAGCGGGTGACGGCCTGCCGCCGGTAGACCCCGTTGACGGTGGCCAGCACCTGGCGCGCCGTGCCGCCCAGGTGGTACTGGGCATTGTGCTGTGCCGCCCACGTGGCCCAGTCCGCCAGCGCCTTCTGGCGCGCTGGGTTGATAGCGCTGTCGAGCACGATGCGGCCGGCCCGGCCCGGGAACATCTGCGTGTACAGCGCGCCCAGGTAGGTGCCGTAGGAGTAACCAAGGAACGACAGTCGGCGCTCGCCGAGCGCGCCGCGGATGACGTCCATGTCGCGGGCCGCGTTCGCCGTACCGGCGAAGGGCAGCAGCGCCCGCTCGGTCCGGGCACAGCGATGGGCCAGGTCACGGGACAACCGGACCATCTCGTTGAAGCTGGCCCGGCTGGCACCGGCCCCGCGCCCCAGCCAGCCGTCCGGCCAGTGGCAGTTCATGGGCGTGCTGCGCCCGGCGAACCGCTGGTCCATCCCGATCAGGTCGAACCGCGCGCCGGTCGCGCCCATCGCCTGCCTGGCGAGCAGGACGTCGCTCAGCACCGGCGTGGCCGGGCCGCCGATGTTGATGATCATGGCGCCGATCTTCTTCGCCGACGGGTCGGCCTTCAGCCGGGAGATCGCGATCGTGATGGCGCGGCGGCCGGGGTGGGCGTAGTCCAGCGGCACGCGGATGTCCGCGCACTGCGCCCCGGCCAGCTGCCGCCCTTCGGAATCGCCGGGCCCGAGCTGGCAGCGGTGCCAGCGAACGTGCTGGTGGTAGAACGGCGCCAGCCCGGGATCGGCGGTGCGTGCCTGGCCTCCGGACGCCGACGCGGCCTGTGTCGTCGGCGCGGCCTGCGCGGCGCTCATCCCGCCGGTCATCAGCAGTCCGGCGACCAGCACCGCCGCGCTCCATCGTGTTGTGTTCACTGAACTTCCTCCCACAGGTTCGCGGGCCGCCGGGCCCGCCGGGCATATCGACAAGCCCAGGCTGCTGGAGCCGAGCGGCGCTGTCGGTAGGGCGGCCAGCCGAGCGAAGGTGGGGTTTCCCGCAGGTACCGCAGCGGCGTTAACCCGCAACCGGATCGTTGGCACCACCATTCGGCGCGACGCGGTGCCCAGGGCTAGGTTTCAGACATGTCTTCGATCGACGACATCGCGGCGGAGTACGTCGAGCGGGCCGCCGCCCTGGACCCGTACTACGCCACTTACGCCGGGATCGCGGGACACGACCACGAGCTGCCGGATCTCGGTGCTGACGGGTTCGCCGAACGGGCCGGGCTGGATCGCTCAACCCTCTCGGCCCTTGACGCGGCCGAAGCCCCGGAGCCGCGCGAGCAGGTCGCGCGGGCGGCGATGCGGGAGCGCCTGGCACTGGGTGTGGAGCGTTACGACGCCGGGGACACCACCAGCGAGCTCAACACCATCACCAGCTGGGTGCAGATGGTGCGCGAGGTCTTCGACCTGATGCCCACCGACGGCGAGGAGGCTGCCGCCAACATCGCCCAGCGGATGGCCGCGGTGCCGCGGGCTTACCGCCAGCTGTCCGCGACCTTGCTCGACGCGGCCAGGAATGGCCGGCCCGCGGCCCGGCGGCAGGTCGAGGAGGTCGCCGGGCAGTGCGCGGCCTGGGCCAAGCCGGGGGATTCCTTCTACTCAGGACTGGTCGATCGGCTGACCGGAGT
>JBOHCO010001173.1:0-5932 GCA_050698895.1 Streptosporangiaceae bacterium | reverse complement strand
CGACGGGACGGGGCCTTCGCCGGGGCCTCAGCCTCCGGGGCCACAACCTCAGCAACTACAACCTCAGGGGTCACAGCCTCAGGGGTCACAGCCTCAGGAGCCGCAGTCCTCGAGACCGCAGCCTCCGAGACCGCCTCCGCCTGCGGGTCCTCGACCTCGCCGTCCTCGACCTCGGCGTCCTCCGCCTCAGCCTCCGACCCCGGAACCTCCGACCCCGGAACCTCCGGCCCTAGCCGGCCCGCGCCAAACGCGGACTCGCCGACCACCGGGTCGATGCCGGCCGCGACGGCCGACGCAACGTCGACCTCCGCCAACGGCACCTCGCCGGCCGGCCCCGACTCAGTCGTCGGCGCGGCCCGGCTCACCCCAGTCGGCTGGCTGTCAGCTCCGCTGAACGCCGAAGGGACGTCCACGGAAGGAGGCCCGGCCGGGCGGCTGACCGCCCGGCGCGGCCGACGAACCGCCCCACCGCGGGCGGCTACCTCCGGCGCTGCTACCTCCGGCTTGGCCTGATCCGGACCGGTTCCTCCCGGGCCATCAGGTACTTCCTTGCTGTCTGGCTCGATCTCGAGCATGCGGGCTATCTCTCCCGTCAGGCTCCCGGGCGCTGTCGGCCATCGCTGGCCGTCCCGCGCCACGCGGGAGCAATTCGTTCGCGCTCTCGGGCGCGGTGCGCGTCAATCCGGCGCTTTCCGCATCCAGGCGCGTTGCCTTTTCCTGTCCCTGGTCAGCGCCCTCGCCGAGGTCCTGCGGCGCACCCCACGGGGATGCGACACAGGGCGCGGCGGTTTCCGTCAGTCCGAGCGGTCCCTGCGCCAGTCGCGTCACCAACGGAGGTGACGACGGCGCGAGAGCCGACATACGGCGGAGCGCTACCAAGATGTCGTCGGGTCGGACGGCCGGTGTCATGTGCCGAACAACCATTCGAACTATCGCACACCCGGCGTCCTGGTCATGCGTGGCACGCCGGTCCAACTCCATCGTCAGCACGGCCGCTCGAGCGTCGAGCTGCCGGGTTCCCTTGCTGGTCAGGCGCTCCACAACCGCGTGCGCGGCGGCGAGAAACGCCTGCACTGCCCGGTCCGCCTCCGCTGGCGGGACACCGGGCAGGACAACCTTCCAGTGCGAGGCCTCTAGGCGCAGCCCTTCCGCTGAGTGCGCCAGGTCCATGACCTCGATCACGTCGATCCCGGTCGGCAGTGCGGCATCCAGCCGCTCCCGAACGTCGGCAGGATCGCAAATCCGGGTGAGGGATATCTCCAGGAACTCGGCCTCGCTGGCCGCGCCTGTCGGGGCGCCGCCGGAGTAGGAGATCTTGGGATGCGGTGAAAAGCCAGCGGAATGAGCGACCGGCAATCCGGCCTTCCGCACTCCCCGCTCAACCGCACGCGCGATGTCCCTGTGGCTAGCAAATCGCATTCTGCTCCGCTTAGCGTACCTGATGGCCAGGCGCTGAACCGCTGGCGGCGGCGCGGGGGTCCCCGGCTGGGCTGCCACTATGCCCGCCCCGCCCCCGCCGGGTCGCCGGTCAGGGTCGGCTCACCGGCTCCGGCAGGAGCCCCTGCCGGAGCGCTGACGACGTCCAGCGGCAGCAGCCGCCGGCCGGTCGGGCCGACCTCGATCTGGGTGTCCATGGCCGGGCACACGCCGCACTCGAAGCACGGCGTCCAGCGGCAGTCCTCCACCTCGGCCGGCTCGGGGTCGATGGCGGCCAGCCAGTCCTGCCACATCCAGTCCCGGTCCAGCCCGGCGTCCAGGTGGTCCCAGGGCAGTACCTCGCCGTAGGGCCGCTCCCTGGTCGTGTACCAGGCCAGGTCGAGCCCGTCGTCGGCCAGCGCCGACGCCGCGCACCTGGCCCAGCGCTCGAACGAGAACCCCTCGCTCCACCCGTCGAATCGGCCGCCGTCCTCCCACACGGCCCGGATGACCTTGGCCACCCGCCGGTCGCCGCGCGACAGCAGCCCCTCGACCATCGACGGCTTGCCGTCGTGGTAGCGGAACCCGATCGAGCGCCCGGAGCTCCGGTCGGCCCGGATCGCCGCCCCGAGCGCCTTCAGGCGGGCATCAACCACCTCGTGGTCGGTCTGCGCCGCCCACTGGAAGGGCGTGTGCGGCTTGGGCACGAATCCGCCGATGGACACCGTGCAGCGGATGTCCTTGCGGCCGCTGGCCGCCCGGCCCGCCTCGATGACCCGCCGGGCCACCCGGGCGATGGCCACCACGTCCTCGTCGGTCTCGGTCGGCAGCCCGCACATGAAGTACAGCTTCACCTGGCGCCAGCCGCTGGCGTAGGCCGTGCTGACCGTCTTGATCAGGTCGTCCTCGGTGACCATCTTGTTGATCACCTTGCGGATCCGGTCCGTGCCGCCCTCCGGGGCGAAGGTCAGCCCCGAGCGGCGGCCGTTGCGGCTCAGCTCGTCGGCCAGCGTCACGTTGAACGCGTCCACCCGGGTCGATGGCAGCGACAGGCTGGTGTTAGTGCCCTCGTAGCGGTCGGCCAGGTCCACCGCGATCTCGTTGATCTCGCTGTGGTCCGCGCTGGACAGCGACAGCAGCCCGACCTCGCCGAACCCGCTGGCCGCCAGGCCCTCCTCGACCATGCTGCCGATCGTGGTGATCGAGCGCTCCCGGACCGGCCGGGTGATCATGCCCGCCTGGCAGAACCGGCAGCCCCTGGTGCAGCCCCGGAAGATCTCCACGCTGAACCGCTCGTGGACCGACTCGGCCAGCGGCACCACCGGCTTGCGCGGGTAGGGCCAGGCGTCCAGGTCCACGACCGTGTGCTTGGCCACCGAGCGCGGCACGCCGGGCCGGTTGGGCACCACCCGGTCGATGGCCCCGCCCGCGCTGGCGGGCTGGTAGTGCACGTCGTAGAAGCGCGGCACGTAGACGCCGCCGCGCTGAGCCAGCTCCAGCAGCAGCCCGTCCCGGCCACCCGGCCGGCCCGCCGCCTTCCAGTCCCGGATCAGGTCGCTGATGGCCAGCACGGCCTGCTCGCCGTCGCCGAGCACCGCCCCGTCGATGAACTCCGCGATGGGCTCGGGGTTGAACGCCGCGTGCCCGCCGGCCAGCACCACCGGGTCGTCCGCGCCCCGGTCGGCGGCCGACAGCGGGATCCCGGCCAGGTCCAGGGCCGTCAGCAGGTTGGTGTAGCACAGCTCCGTGGCGAAACTCACTCCCAGCACGTCGAACGCGCGTACCGGCCGGTGGCCGTCCACCGTGAACTGCGGCAGTCCGTGCTGGCGCATCAGCGCCTCCAGGTCGGACCAGACGCTGTAAGTGCGCTCGGCCAGCACGTCATCGCGCTCGTTGAGGACCTCGTAAAGGATCTGGATGCCCTGGTTGGGCACGCCTACCTCGTACGCGTCCGGGTACATCAACGCCCAGCGGACGGCTACCGATTCCCAGTCCTTGACCACCGAGTTCAGCTCGCCACCGACGTACTGAATCGGCTTGCGCACCTCCGGAAGCAAGGCCTCAAGCTGTGGGTACACCGACTGCACGGACATCGTTACAGGCTACCTTCGGCCGGCGGCGCCCTGCGCGTGCACCGTCCCCCGGCACCGGGGGCCCGGGTCAGGGTCAATCCCTATATTCCCACGAAACAGGCTGGTACGGTGTGGATCGATTCTGGGCCAGAAACAGCCCGTGAGCACGACGTTCAGGCATTTACGCGGGTTCACCACGGAGGCAGCATGCACGTCGACCCCTACATCGTCCTGGGCAGCGCTGTCGTCGGTCTCCTCGTCGGCCTGACCGGGGCCGGCGGCGGGGCGCTGATGACCCCGATGCTCATCCTGCTGTTCGGGATCAAGCCGTCCACGGCCATCTCCAGCGACCTGGTCGCCGCCGTGATCATGCGGCCGTTCGGGGCCGCCGTCCACATCCGCAAGGGCACGGTCAACTTCCGGCTGGTCGGCTGGCTGGTGTGCGGCTCGGTGCCGATGGCCTTCGTCGGGGCCTACCTGCTGCACCTGCTGGGGAACGGGTCCGCGGCCCAGTCCCTGACCGCCCAGGACCGGGTCGAGACCGTCCTCGGCGCCGCGCTGCTGATCGGGGCCGCGGCCATGGTGCTGCGCTACGTGCTGGACTGGCGCAGCGGGCAGCAGCGGCTGGCCAAGGTGAGCGAGATCACGGCCCGGCCGGCCCTGACCATCGCCATCGGCGCCATCGGCGGCCTGATCGTGGGCATGACCTCGGTCGGCTCCGGCTCGCTGATGATCGTGCTGATGCTGTTCCTGTACCCCATGCTCTCGGCCGGGCAACTGGTCGGCACCGACCTGACCCAGGCCGTGCCGCTGACCCTGGCCGCCGCGTGCGGCGCGCTGCTGTTCGGGCACGTCCAGTTCGCCGTCACCGCCTCGATCGTGATCGGCAGCATCCCGGCCGTGCTGGTCGGCTCGTTCCTGTCCTCGCGGGCCCCCGACAAGGTGATCCGGCCCATCATCACCTTCGTGATCTTCGCGTCCGGGCTCAAGTACGCCGGCGTCGGCACCACCGCCCTGGGCTGGATCCTCGTCATCGTGCTGCTCGGCGGGCTGCTGACCTGGCTGGCCATCGCCCGCCCCTGGCGCAACGGCAGTACCGCCAACGGGAGTACCGCCAACGGCAGCGCTAACGGCAGCGCCGCCAACGGGAGTAGCGCCAACGGGAGTAGCGCCAACGGGAGCGCCGCCAGACAGCCATCGACAAACCAGCTATCTAACAGCGTCGGTGATACCGGCGGGCCGCCGCCCAGCGACCTGGCCCGGCCCGCGCTAGCTGAAGACCGTGTGGTGCCGGTAGACGGCCTGGAGGCAGCCGACGGCGATCATGTCGGCGAACATGGCTGACCCGCCGTAGGACACGAACGGCAGCGGCAGGCCGGTCACCGGCATGATGCCCATGGTCATGCCGACGTTGATGAACGCCTGCACGCCGAACCAGATCGCCACCCCGGCCGCGACCAGCATGCCGAACTGGTCGTCGGCCCGGGCCGCGATGCGCAGCGTCCGCAGCAGCACCAGGGCCAGCAGCGCGATGATCACCGCGCAGCCGACAAATCCAAGCTCCTCGCCGGCCACCGCGAAGATGAAGTCGGTGTGCTGCTCGGGCACGAAGTTCCCGCCCACCAGCTGGCCGTGGAACAGGCCCTGGCCGAACAGGCCGCCCGAGCCGATGGCGATCTTCGACTGGGCCGCGCTGTAGCCGGTGCCGCGCGGGTCGGCCGACGGGTGCAGGAACGCCGTCAGCCGGCTGGACTGGTAGGACTTGAGCAGGTGCAGGTTGACCACCGCGACCAGGGCCAGCGCCCCCGCGGCCAGTCCCGAGCCGACCCAGATCAGCCGGACGCCGGACAGCGCGACCAGCCCGACGACCAGGGCCAGCATCAGCATGACCACGCCCAGGTCGGGCTCGGCCACGACCAGCACCAGCGGCACCGCGGCGACGGCCAGGGCGATGGCCACGGCCCGCATCCGGGGCCGCTTCTCGCCCTGGCGCAGCTCGCCGAGCAGGATGGCGCTGATCAGGATGACCGACAGCTTGGCGTACTCCGACGGCTCGATCTGGAACCCGCCCGGCAGCGAGATCCACGAGTGGGCCCCGTTCACGATGGAGCCCAGCGGAGTCAGCACGACCAGCAGCCCGAGGCACGACGCCACGTACACGAACGGCGCGTACAGCCGCAGCTGCCGGTAGTCCAGGAACGACACGACGACCAGCAGGACCAGGCCCAGCGCGATGTTCAGCAGCTGCTTCATCAGGTACGCGCGCGGGTCCGCGCCGGACTGGGTGGCCGACCAGACCAGCAGCGTGCCGATCAGGCTCAGCGCCAGCACCGCGGCCAGCAGGATCCAGTCCATGTGCCGCAGCGGCGACTTGCGGGCGAAGGCCCGCCGGGCCAGGCCGCGCAGCCGGCCTCCGCGGCCTCGCCGGGCGGCCGGCCCGGGGC
>JBOHCO010001172.1:0-5297 GCA_050698895.1 Streptosporangiaceae bacterium | reverse complement strand
GACGAATAGGCACAATCGGTAGTCTGCCCAGTCGCCAGCGGATCAGGAAACCGGGTTGACCGGACCGCCGGCCGCTCGGGAACCTAACGGAGTGCCCGACGTGGTTAACGTGCCCAGCGCGCCCGACAAGCTGCCGTCCGGCCTGCCCGCCGCGTTCGCGCTCACGGGGACGCCGTCGCGGCTGCCGGGCGGTCAGGGCACCTGCTGGCGGGTGGGCGACGCGGTGCTCAAGCCGGGCCAGGATCGGGCCGAGGCATCCTGGCTGGCCGAGATGTTCGCAGACCTGACGGGTCCGGGCTTCCGGGTGCCGCGTCCGGTGCGGGCGGTGGACGGGTCCTGGGTGGTGGCGGGCTGGACGGCCTGGGCCTGGGTGGACGGCGAGCCGGACCCGCTGGCCCGGTGGCCGGAACTGATCGAGGTCAGCCGCGCGTTCCACGCGGCGCTGGCCGGGCGGGGGCGGCCGGGCTGGGTGGGCCGGGGCACCAGCCCGTGGGCGGCGGCGGACCGGGTGGCCTGGGGTGAGGCCACCGCCGAGCTGGCCCCGGAGCTGGCCGACCTCGTCACGGCGCTGCTGGCGGCGATGCGGCCAGTGCCCTTGCCGAGCCAGCTGGTCCACGGGGACATCGCAGGCAACGTGCTGTTCGCGGCGGGCCAGTCGCCGGCAGTGATCGACTTCTCGCCGTAATGGCGGCCGCGGGGCTACGCGCTGGCCGTGGCGGCGGTGGACCTGCTGGCCTGGTCGGACGCGCCGCCGGGCATCCTGGATGAGCTGGCGGGCGAACCGGAGATCGACCAGCTCCTGCTCCGGGCGCTGGTCTTCCGCGTGGTGGTCGAGTCGCTGGCCAGGGACCGGCCGGCCGACGGGGCCCGGGCCGCCGCCGAGCTGCGGGCGGTACGGCGGGCCACCGAGCCGGTGACCGACCTGCTGCTGGCCAGGGCGGGCGTTCTAGACTCGGGACGTGACTCGCGACTTCCGCCAGGTTGATGTCTTTACCACCACGCCCTACCTGGGCAACCCGGTGGCCGTGGTGCTCGGCGCCGACGGCCTGGACGATGAGGACATGCGGCAGTTCGCCAACTGGACGAACCTGTCGGAGACCACGTTCGTGCTCACGCCGCAGACGCCCGGCGCGGACTACCGGGTCCGGATCTTCACGCCGACCAGCGAGCTGCCGTTCGCCGGCCACCCGACGCTGGGCACCTGTCACGCCTGGCTGGAGGCGGGCGGCCGCCCGGCCGCGGACGGCGTGATCGTGCAGGAGTGCAAGGCGGGGCTGATCCCGATCCAGCGCACCGAGGCGGGCCTGGCCTTCAGCGCGCCGCCGCTGATCCGCAGCGGCCCGGTCGAGGATGACGACGTCGAGCGGGTGGTCCGGAGCCTGAACATCGACCGCGACGACATCGTGGACATCCAGTGGGCCGACAACGGCCCGGGCTGGGTGGCGGTGCTGCTGGCCAGCGCGGACGCCGTGCTGGCCATCGAGCCGGGGCTGGTCGACGGGGACATCGGCGTGGCCGGACTGTATCCGGCGGGCTCGCCGGAGGCGCTGGAGGTGCGCGCGTTCACCGGGCAGGTGAGCACGGTCGAGGACCCGGTCACCGGCAGCCTGAACGCCTCGCTGGCCCAGTGGCTGACCAGCACCGGCCGGCTCGCGGCGCCGTACGTGGTCGGCCAGGGCACGGCGCTGGGCCGCCGCGGCCGCGTCACCATCACCCAGGACGCCGACGGCCAGATCTGGGTCGGCGGCGGCACGATCACCTGCGTGACCGGCGCCGTCGCGCTCTAGCCGGGTAGAGCTAGTCCGGGCCGTAGCATTCTGGCCGGGCGGCCAGCACCACGGGCACCCGCTGGCCGGAGGCCCGCGCGGTCAGCGCGGCCTCGGCGATGGCGGCGGCCGCGTAGCCGTCCCAGGACGACGGGCCCGCCACCACGCCGGCCGCCGCGCTGGCGACCCACTCCCGCAGCTCGGTGTCGTAGGCGTCGGCGAACCGGTCCCGCCAGTCCGCGTAGATCGGCTCGGCGATCATCCCGGCCGAGCGCACGCTGACCGGCGCGGGGTTGGTCAGCGACACGGTGCCCGCCTCGCCGACCAGCTCGCAGCGGACGTCGTAGCCGAAGCCGCAGCTGACGAACAGCTCGACGTCGACGTGCACGCCCGAGCCGGCCTGCATCAGCAGCAGCTGGGGATCCTGGAGGCCGCCGGGGGCGCGGCCGCTGCGCCGCGGCTGGACCACGGACACGGCGGTGATCTCCTCGCCGAGCAGCCAGCGCATGACATCCATCTCGTGCACGGCCGAGTCGGTGAGCAGCATGTCGCTGGTGAACGTGGCCGGCACGGCGGCGTTGCGGTGCACGCAGTGGGCCAGCAGCGGCGCGCCGACCACGCGATCATCGACGGCCTGCTTCATGGCCCGGTAGCCCAGGTCATAGCGGCGCATGAACCCGACCTGAACCAGCCGGCGGCCCGCGGCCTGCTCGGCCGCGATGATGCGCAAGCAGGCGCCGGAGGCGGGCGCGAGCGGCTTCTCGCAGAACACTGGCTTGCCGGCGGCGATGGCGGCGAGCACGAACTCCTCGTGGGTCGGCCCGGAGGAGGTGACCAGGACGGCGTCGACGTCGCTGGCCGCGATCACGTCGTGGCCGGTGCCCAGCGCGCGGGCGCGGGGCAGGGCCTGTGCGACCAGGCGGGCCCGGGCCGGGTCGGCATCGGCCACCGCCACCACCCGGGCGCCGGTGACCACGCTGCTGAGCCGGCGGGCGTGGTCCTGGCCGATCAGGCCCACGCCGATAATCCCGACGCTGAGCGTCAACGCGGCTCCCCTGGATCGCCGGGCGCGAGGAACTGGCGCTGCCGGGCCCGGCCCGCCTCGTAGGCCTGGCGGGCCTGGCGGGTGGAGTCCAGCGCCGCGACCTCGGCCACCGGCACGTCCCACCACGACTGGCTGGACGGCGCCGGGGCCAGCGGGTCGGTCTCGACGTGCACGACCACCGGCCCGGGCCCGGGGTCTTCCCTGGCCCGGATCAGCGCGACCCGGAACTCGCCGATGGTCTGGGCCCGCAGCACCCGCGCGCCCAGGCTCTGCGCGTTGGCGGCCAGGTCGACGGGCAGCACGCCGCCGTCCAGCCGTCCGGTCGCCGGGTCGCGGTACCGGTAGGCGGTGCCGAAGCGCTGAGCGCCGACGGTCTCGGACAGCGCGCCGATGGAGGCGAACCCCTGGTTCTGGACCAGCACGACGATGAGCTTCACGCCCTCGGCCACCGCCGTGACCAGCTCCTGGGCCATCATCAGGTAGGAGCCGTCGCCGACCATGACGTACACGTCGCGGTCGGGGGCGGCCAGCTTGGCGCCCAGGCCGCCAGCGATCTCGTAGCCCATGCAGGAGTAGCCGTACTCCACGTGGTAGCCCTTGGGGTCCCTGGTCCGCCACAGCTTGTGCAGGTCCCCTGGCATGGACCCGGCCGCGCACAGGACCACGTCGCGGGGCCCGGATACCTCGTTGACGACGCCGATGACCTCGGACTGCGCGGGCCGGGGCTGGTGGCCGAGGGTGTAGGCGCGGGTCACGGTGTCGTCCCACTCGGCGGCCAGCCGCCGGGCCAGCGCGCGGTACTCGTCGCTGGCCGACCAGCCCGCCAGCCCGGCGGCCAGCGCGCGCAGGGCCTCCCGCGCGTCGGCGGTCACCGCCGTGCCCGACTGCTTGGCCGCGTCGGCCGGGGCCACGTTGACGTTCACGAACCGCACGCCGGGATCGGCGAACGCGGACTGGGACGCGGTGGTGAAGTCGCTGTACCGGGTGCCGACGCCGATCACCACGTCGGCCTCGCGGGCCAGCTGGCTGGCGGCGGCGGTGCCGGTGCTGCCCATCGCCCCGACCGACAGGGGATGGTCGTAGGGCAGGGCGCCCTTGCCGGCCTGGGTCTGCGCCACCGGGATGCCGGCCGCCTCGGCCAGCGCGGCCAGCTCGGCGCTGGCCTCGGAGTAGATGACCCCGCCGCCGGCGATGATCAGCGGCCGCCGGGCGGTCCTGATCACGGCCAGCGCCCGGTCCAGGGCGGCGGGCTCGGGCACCGGCCTGGCCACCGGCCAGACCCGCGGCGCGAACAGGGCCGCGGGCCAGTCCCTGGCCTCGGCCTGCACGTCCTGGGGCAGGGCCAGGGTGACCGCGCCGGCCTGCGCCGGGTCGGTGAGCACCCGCATCGCGCCCAGCAGGGCCGAGGGCAGCTGCTCGGGCCGCCAGACCCGGTCGAAGAACGCCGACACCGGCCGGAACGCGTCGTTGACCGAGACGTCATAGCTGACTGGATGCTCCAGCTCCTGGAGCACCGGCCGGGCTGGGCGGGTGGCGAACACGTCGCCGGGCAGCAGCAGCACGGGCAGCCGGTTGATGGTGGCCAGCGCGGCCCCGGTGACCATGTTGGTGGCGCCGGGGCCGACGGAGGAGGTGCACGCCCACATCTGCATCCGGTTGCGCATCCGCGCGTAGGCGGTGGCGGCGTGCACCATGCCCTGCTCGTTGCGGCCCTGCAGGTAGCGCAGGGCGCCGGGGTCGCTCAGCTCGGCCTCGAGCAGGGCCTGGCCCAGCCCGGCCACGTTGCCATGGCCGAAGATCCCGAAGCAGCCGGCGAACAGCCGGTGCTCGGTGCCGTCCCGCTCGCTGCGCTGGGCGGCCAGGAACCGGACCAGGGCCTGGGCCACGGTCAGCCGGATCTCGCTGGTCACTGGAGGTCTCCCGTCATCGGCAGCCGCGGATCCTGGCGCTGGCCCGGCCAGGTCGCCCTGATCCAGGCGTGCGCCGGGTCGTCGCAGATCAGCCACGCCCGCTCGGCGCCGGGCCCGGCCATCACGTTGAGGTAGTACATGTCGTACCCGGGGACGGCCATCGACGGGCCGTGCCAGCCGTGCGGGATCAGCACCACGTCGCCCGCCCGGACCTCGGCCAGCAGGTCAAGCGGCCGGTCCTCGGTGCCGTACACGCGGTGGAAGCCGACGCCGGGCCCGGACGGCCCCGGCGCGATCTCGAAGTAGTAGATCTCCTCAAGCTCGGTCTCGCCCGGCCGTTCCTGGTCGTGCTTGTGCGGCGGGTACGACGACCAGTTGCCGGCCGGGGTGATCACCTCGCAGGCGATCAGGCGGTCGGCCTCGAAGGCACCGGGCGTGCAGAAGTTGTTTACCTGCCGGGAGCAGGCGCCGGCGCCGCGCAGCTCGACGGGGACCCCCGAGGCGGGCCCGTAGCGGGGCGGCAGGCGCCGGGCGGCCCGGGCGCCGGGCAGCGCGAACCGGCCGCCCGAGCCGGAC
>JBOHCO010001171.1:0-2349 GCA_050698895.1 Streptosporangiaceae bacterium | reverse complement strand
CCCGTTGCATACCTCCTGAGGTACGCAACGGGACACCCACGAGGAACTGATCTTGCGAGGGTCGTCACGGCCTCAGTCGAGGGCGGCGGCGACTATGGCGCGGGCCTCTTCCTGGATCTTGGCCAGGTGGTCCGCTCCCAGGAGGGACTCGGCGTAGAGCTTGTAGACGTCCTCGGTGCCCGACGGGCGGGCGGCGAACCAGCCCGAGGCGGTGATGACCTTGAGGCCGCCGATGGGCGCGTCGTTGCCGGGGGCGGTGGTCAGCTTGGCGGTGATCGGCTCCCCGGCCAGCGTGTCCGCGGTGACCTGGTCCGGGGACAGCCGGGCCAGCCTGGCCTTCTGCTCCCTGGTCGAGGCGGTGTCGATGCGGGCGTAGGCGGGCGCCCCGTAGCGCTCGGTGAGGCCGCCGTACAGCTCGGACGGCGAGCGCCCGGTCACGGCCCGGATCTCGGAGGCCAGCAGGGCCAGGATGATCCCGTCCTTGTCGGTGGTCCACACCGAGCCGTCGCGCTGGAGGAACGAGGCGCCGGCGCTCTCCTCGCCGCCGAAGCCGACCGAGCCGTCGAGCAGGCCGGGCACGAACCACTTGAACCCGACCGGCACCTCCAGCAGCCGCCGGCCCAGGCCCTCGGCCACCCGGTCGATCATCGAGGAGCTGACCAGCGTCTTGCCCACGGCCGCCGCGGCCGGCCAGCCGTCGCGGTGCTGGTACAGGTACTCGATGGCCACGGCCAGGTAGTGGTTGGGGTTGAGCAGGCCGCCGTCGGGGGTGACGATGCCGTGCCGGTCGGCGTCGGTGTCGTTGCCGGTGGCGATGGTGAACTCGTGCTGGCGGCCGATCAGGCTGGCCATGGCGTACGGCGAGGAGCAGTCCATCCGGATCTTGCCGTCCCAGTCCAGGGTCATGAACCGGAACGTGGCGTCGACGGCCGGGTTGACGACGGTGAGGTCCAGGCCGAACCGCTCGCCGATCTCGCCCCAGTAGGCCACGCTGGCCCCCCCGAGCGGGTCGGCGCCGATGCGCACCCCGGCGGCCCGGATCGCGTCCAGGTCCACGACCCGGGGCAGGGCGGCCACGTAGGCGTCCAGGAAGTCGAACTTCCCGGTGCCGGGCGCGGCCAGCGCCCTGGCGTAGGGGATCCGGCGGACCCCGGCCAGCCCGGCGGCCAGCAGCTCGTTGGCGCGGCCGGAGATCCAGCCGGTGATCTCGGTGCCGGCCGGGCCGCCGTCGGGCGGGTTGTACTTGAAGCCGCCGTCCGGCGGCGGGTTGTGCGACGGCGTGACGACGATGCCGTCGGCCCGTGCCGACCCGGTGGCGGTGGCGTTGCTGGCCAGGATGGCGCGGGACACGGCGGGCGTGGGCGTGTAGCCGCCCCGCGCGTCGACGAGCACGGTGACGTCGTTGGCGGCCAGCACCTCCAGGGCGCTGACCTGGGCCGGCTCGGACAGCGCGTGGGTGTCGGCGCCCAGGTACAGGGGCCCGGCGATGCCCTGGGCGGCCCGGTACTCGCAGATGGCCTGGGTGGTGGCCACGATGTGGTCCTCATTGAACGTGGCCGTGAAGGCCGACCCGCGGTGGCCGGAGGTGCCGAACGAGACCCGCTGGGCGGGCTGGGCCGGGTCGGGATGCACGGCGTAGTACGCCGTGACCAGCTTGGCGACGTCGACGAGATCCTCGGCGGCCGCGGGCTGGCCCGCGCGCGGACTAGTCATGGCGCCATCCTGGCACGGGGCGTGCCGCGCGGGTCGGACCGCCCGGGCGTGCCGATCGCGGCGCGGGCCGCAGCCACCAGGCGGCCAGCAGCGCGGCCCCGGCCAGGCTGACGCCGACGGCGGCGAAGCCGGCCCGCGGGCCGGCGTCGTCGGTCAGCAGCCCGGCCAGCAGGGCCGACACGGGCGCCACGCCGGGCAGCGCCATGGTCCAGATGCCCATCACCCGGCCGCGCAGGGCCGGGTCGGCGCGCAGCTGGACCAGGGTGTTGGCCGCGGCCACGAACCAGATCGAGAACAGGCCGGCCGCGGCCATCGCCGCGCAGGCCAGGACGGTCGTCGGCGCGGCGGCCACGGCCACGATGGCCGCGCTGGTCAGCAGGGCCAGGGTGATGACCCGGCCCATCCCGGCGGTGGCCGAGCGGGCGGCGGCCAGCAGGGCGCCGGGCAGCGCGCCCAGGCCGAAGCAGGCCAGCAGCAGGCTGTAGCCGCCGGCGCCGAGGTGAAAGCTGCGCACGGCCAGCGGGGGCAGCACCGCGCTGGAGCTGAAGATGACCGCCGTGCAGGCGGCCATGACCAGGCAGCCGCGCAGGGCCGGCACGCTCCAGGCGTAGCGCAGGCCCGCCCGCACTCCCGGCG
>JBOHCO010001170.1:0-8982 GCA_050698895.1 Streptosporangiaceae bacterium | reverse complement strand
TCGAGGTCATTCATTGGCGAGGATCTCCTCGAAGGTATCGGTCGGGCCGGCGGCCAGCGTGGCGCGCAGCCGGGACCGGGCACGGTTGAGCCGGGACCGCACGGTGCCGACCGGAATGCCCAGCGCGCGGGCGGTCTCGGTGTAGGTGAGCTGCTCCCAGGCGATGAGCACGAGGACGTCCCGGTCGCCGTCGGCCAGCTCGGCCAGGGCGGCGGCGAGCTGGTGGCGCACGGAGCGGGCGGTGACGTCGGCGGCGACCCGCTCGTCGTGGCCGGGCTCGGCCAGCTCGGGCCAGGCGGCCTGGCGGATCCGGAACTGGCGGACCTCATCGCGCCGGTGCTGGCCGACGAGGTTGGTGGCGATCCCGTACAGCCAGGGCCCGGCGTCGCGGTAGGCGGTGAAGTACCCCCGCCGCTTGGCGAAGGCGGCCAGGAAGGTCTCGGCCACCAGGTCGTCGGCCACTTCGCGGCCGACCCGGCGGGCGACGTAGCGGTGGATGCGCGCGGCGTGCCGGTCGAACAGCAGGGCGAACCGCTCGGGCTCGCGCCAGGAGCGCTCGATGATGGCGGCGTCGTCGAGCTGAGCGTCGGGGCCGGCCGGCGTCATTCGCGATCCCGGTTCATCGGCGGCCTCTTTCCTGTGCGGCGGTTATGTCACTAGGTATCAGCACGAGCCGCGCAGGCAGTTCACGCCGGATCTACATGATGCGGGCGAGCGGGACGTCGCGCCGGGCGTGTCGGACCAGTAACTGTCCGACCGGGCTGCGAGCATGGTCAGACATGGACGCGATCTCGCTGTTTGCCGGGATGCTGATCGCGCTGGCGATCGGTGCGGCCCTGGGCTACCTGTACGCCCGCAGCAAGCTGGCCGGGCTGAGCGCCGACCTGACCGGGCAGGCCAGGGCGGCCGAGGAGCGCGCGCGGGCGGCCCAGGAGCGGGCCGCGCTGGTCGACGGCCAGCTGGCGGAGCGGTTCGAGGCGATGTCGGCCCAGGCGCTGGACCGCAGCGCCCGGACGTTCCTGGAGCTGGCCGAGGGGCGGCTGGGCGCGGCCAACGCCAGGGCGGCGGGCGAGCTGGAGTCGCGGCGCGCGGCGGTGGAGCACCTGGTGCAGCCGCTACGGGAGACGCTGGCCAAGGTCGAGGGGCAGCTGAAGGAGACCGAGGCGGCCCGGCAGCTTTCTCATGCCGCGCTGGCTGAGCAGGTCACGATCGCCCGGCAGAGCTCGGAGCGGCTGCGCGAGCAGACCCAGGCGCTGGTGACGGCGTTGCGGCGGCCCGAGGCCCGGGGCCGGTGGGGGGAGATGCAGCTGCGCCGGGTGGTGGAGCTGGCCGGGATGAGCCCGCGCTGTGACTTCGACGAGCAGGTCACCGTCCAGGCGGTCGACGGGGCGCTGCGCCCGGACATGGTGGTCCGGCTGGCCGGGGGCAAGAACATCGTGGTCGACTCGAAGGTCTCGCTGGCGGCCTACCTGGAGGCGGCGGAGACCTCGGACGACCAGGTGCGCACGGCCCGCCTGGACGCGCACGCCCGGCACCTGCGCGAGCACGTGGACCGGCTGGCGGCCAAGGCGTACTGGGCCGCGCTGAGCCCGGCCCCGGAGTTCGTGGTGCTGTTCATTCCCGGCGAGGCGTTCCTGGCCCCGGCGCTGGAGCACGATGCGGGCCTGCTGGAGCACGCGCTGGCCCGCCGGGTGCACATCGCCACGCCCACGACGCTGGTCACGATGCTGCGCACGGCGCAGTACGCCTGGCAGCAGGAGGCGCTGTCGGACAATGCCCGGATGGTCTTCGACCTGGGCCGGGAGCTGTACGAGCGGCTGGCCAGCCTGGGCAAGCACGTGGACGGGGTGGGCCGCGCGCTGGGCAACGCGGTCTCGACCTACAACCGGGCGGTCGGCGCGCTGGAGAGCCGTGTGCTGGTCAGCGCCCGCAAGCTGAACGAGCTGGGCGTCGTCGACGCGGACCTGGAGTCGCCCAGGCCGATCGAGGAGACGGTGCGGTCGCTGTCCGCGCCCGACCTGATCGTGGACTCGGTGCCCGAGCTGGTGGCGGGGTCGGACGAGGTGACCTCATCGCTGGTGAGCGGGCAGCGGCCGACGAGTGCGGCAAGCTAGCGACGTGAGCACTTCCGGGGAAACGCGGCCTTTGTCGTCCACGCTGCCGTCCGCGCTGCCGTCGGGGCCGGGGCCATCCGGGCCGGGGCCATCGGGGTCGGCGTCTTCGGGGCGGGCGCGGCTCACGGGGCGGGGCTGCGTGGTGCTGATGCTGCTGATCTTCCTGGTCAGCGACCTGCTCGCGAACAAGCTGGGCTGGGGCTGGCTGGGCGGCGCGGGCTACGGGCTGGGCAGCCTGCTGGCCGTGACCTACGCCCGCCGCGAGGCGCTGCTGCTGGTGGTGATGGCGCCGCCGGTGCTATTCCTGGCCGCGCTGGTCACCGCGGAGCTGATCGCCGCGACGGGCAGCACGATGCTGGCCACGGCGGAGGGCACGCTGCTGGCGCTGGCGACCTGCGCGCCGTGGCTGTTCGGGGTCACCGTGGTGGGCCTGATCGTGGCGATGGTCCGCGGGCTGCCGCAGTGCGTTCGCGACTTCAAGGTGGAGCTGAGCGGGCTGGGCGCGCGCAACGAGCCTTCGGCCGGGTCTGGCCTGACCCGCGCCGGACTCGGGCAGCCGACACCTGGACAGCCGACTCAGAGCGTGACCCGCCCGCCGTCCTGACCGGGCTGGTCAGGCATCGGGCGTGGCGCTGGCCTCGGCGCGCGGGCGGAGCTCGCGCGGCAGCGCGAACACCATCCGCTCCTGCACCGCCTCGACCTCCTCGACGTCGCCGAAACCGTGCTCGGCCAGCCGGTCAAGCACCCCGGCGACGAGGTCCTCGGGCACCGACGCGCCGCTGGTCACCCCGACGGTCGTGACGCCCTCCAGCCAGCCCGGCTCGACCGCCGAGGCGTCGTCCACCAGGTAGGCGGCCGGGGCGCCCGCGTCGCGGGCCACCTCGACCAGCCGGACCGAGTTCGACGAGTTGGTCGAGCCGACCACGATGACCAGGTCGCAGTCCCGGCCGATCTGCTTGACAGCGGCCTGCCGGTTCTGGGTGGCGTAGCAGATGTCGTCGCTGGGCGGGTCGAGCAACTGCGGGAACCGCTCGCGCAGCGCCGCGACCGTCTCCTTGGTCTCGTCCACCGACAGGGTCGTCTGGGACAGCCAGGCCACCTTGGCCGGGTCTCGCACCTCAACCGAGGTGCTCTCGGCCGGGCCGTCCACGAGGTGGATGCTGGCCGGGGCTTCGCCGGTGGTGCCGACGACCTCTTCATGGCCCTCGTGGCCGATGAGCAGGATGTCGTAGCCCTGGGCAGCAAACCGGCGGGCCTCGTTGTGCACCTTGGTGACCAGCGGGCAGGTGGCGTCGATGGTGCGCAGGCCCTGATTGCGGGCGTCGTCCCGGACCTGGGGAGCGACCCCATGGGCGGAGAAGACCACGACCGAGCCCTCGGGGACCTCCTCGGTCTCCTCGACGAAGATCGCGCCGCGCTTCTCCAGGTTCCTGACCACATGCGTGTTATGCACGATCTGCTTGCGCACGTAGACGGGAGCACCGTACAGCTCGAGGGATCGCTCGACCGCCTGGACCGCGCGGTCAACGCCGGCGCAGTAGCCACGCGGCTTAGCGAGCAGCACTTTTCGGGTCGGTGCAGCCATGGGACCCATGGTAGGTGATGGGTCTGCGGGGCGGCTCAGCGCCATGACGGCCCCGTCATCGGGGCGCGCCAGAGGGGCTCACCGGGGCTCGCCGCTACGGTGTCAGTGACCTGGTGTGTCAGTGACATGGTGTATTGGAGACCATGGGACCGATTCCGGCCTTGCGCAGGCAAGGCGGGAGACGACAATGTTCCGAAGCGCCGCAGCGGCTTGTTCGGCGTTTATCCGGGCAGGTCGCGGCCCGGGGAGCCCGCAGCGCGTGGGATAGCCGAGGGAGATCGATCATCATGCGTATCCCGCAGGTCACTGGTCGTGTGCGACGTGGGCCCGGGCAGGCGCTACGGACGGTGTTCACGGGGATTGGCCAGATGTTCCTCGCGGCCGACCGGCTGAAGGAACAGGTCGAGTCGGCGGCTGATGCAGAGTCGGGCGATGGGACGGCCGGGGGCTGGTCCCGCGAGAGCGTTCGGGTGGGTGACTCGGCGGGCGGCGGCTCGGCCGACCGTGGCTCGGCTGGCGGCGGCTCGGCGGCCCGCGGCCCGGCTGGCGGGCCGGGGGCTGGGAGCGGGGCGACTCGGAGCGGGGCGACTCGGAGCGGGGCGACTGGGGGCGCGAAGGCTGCCGGGAAGGCGGCCCCGGGCAGGGAAGCGGGGCGGGCGGATCGCTCGCGCCGGTCGGCGGGCGCTGGTACGGCCGCGCAGAGCCGGTGGCGCTCGCTGGACACCACGGGCAACGTGCGGCTGCTCTCGGCCGAGGACCTGGCCCTGGAGTTCCCGGAGACTCCGACCGCGTCGACCAAGCCGGATATATCAGTCCGGCCCAGGCGAGAAACGCCTGCTCAGACGCTGATCGTTGGCCAGTCCCCCGCCCTTGACCGGCTCCCGGTCGGGAACAACGCGGTCGACGACGAGGGGACGGTCGATGAAGGGTCCGTGTCGGACAAGGTGACCGAAACGGCCGCGGCCCCGACGCCGGTCGCGCCCGCGAGCGAGGCGCCGCCGAGGACGATCGTCATCGTCGACGAATCTCTGGCCAAGCACGACGCCGACCAGGCCGCGGCCGACCAGGCCAGGACCGACCAGGCCAGGACCGACGAATCGGCCGCAGCAGACGCCGACGACGACGCGACCGCCGCAGAGCCCATCGCGAGCGTGCCCGCCGCCCCCAAGGACCTCATCGTCATTGTCGATGACACCGCATACGACGACACCGCCCTGGACGTTGACGTTTCCGCGGAAACGCCGGTCGCCGCGGGCACCGCCGCGGGCAGCGCCGCGGGCACCGCCGACGAAACAGCGGCCTTGGATCGGCCCGCTCCTCCCCCCGATGCCGACGCGCTGCCGGTGCCCAGCTACGACTCGCTATCGCTGCCGTCGCTGCGGGCGCGCCTGCGGAACCTGGGCCTCGATCAGGTCCGGATGCTGGTCGAGTACGAGCGCACGCACGCGGCACGGGCCGATGTCATCACGATGTTCGAGCGCCGGATCGACAAACTGGCCGCGAGCCAGTGACCGCCGCCCTGCCGCCCCAGGGCCGGCCATGCCGCTAGAGACCAGCGCCGAGGCGCCGGTCCCGGTCCGGACCGTCATGCGGCTGGTCGGCGACTGGATCGGCCGGCTGGGGCGGGTCTGGGTAGAGGGCCAGATCGCCGAGCTGAACCGGCGCGGCAGCACGGTGTTCCTGACGCTGCGGGATCCGCTGGCAGCGGTCTCGGTCCGGGTCATCTGCCCGCGGACAGTGCTGGAGGCGACCCAGCCCGCCCCCGACGAGGGCGCTCGGGTGGTGATCTGGGCCAAGCCGGAGTTCAACGCGGCCAAGGGCACGTTCGCCCTGGCCGCGACCGAGATGCGGGCGGTGGGCATCGGCGAGCTGCTGGCCCGGCTCGAGCGGCTGAAGAAGTCGCTCACGGCCGAGGGCCTCTTCTCCGCCTCGCGCAAGCGGCCGCTGCCGTTCCTGCCCGCGACGGTCGGGCTCATCTGCGGCCGCGAGTCGGCCGCCGAACGGGACGTGCTCAGGAACGCCGCGCGGCGGTGGCCCGCGGTCCAGTTCCGGGTCGAGGAAGTGGCCGTCCAGGGTCCGAGCGCCGCCGGCGACGTCATCCGGGCCCTCCAGCGCCTCGACGCCGACCCGGCGGTCGAGGTGATCATCATCGCCCGGGGCGGTGGCTCGATCGAGGACCTGCTCCCGTTCTCGGACGAGGACCTGATCCGGGCGGCGGCGGCCACCGTCACGCCGGTCATCAGCGCGATCGGCCACGAGCAGGACGTGCCCCTGCTCGACTTCGTCGCCGACGTTCGGGCCTCGACGCCCACCGACGCCGCCCGGCGGGCGGTGCCCGACGTGGCCGAGCAACTGGCGCTGATCGACCAGCTCCGCTCGCGGGCCCGCCGGAGCCTGGCGGGCCGGCTGGAGCGGGAGCTGTCCTGGGTGGCAGCGGTCCGGTCCCGGCCGGTGCTGGCCAGCCCGATGCGCGAGATCGACCGCCGCGAGGAACAGATCATGGCACTGACCGAGCGGGCTCGGCTGTCGCTGCAGGTGGGTCTGGCCCGGGCCAGCGACGACATCGCGCACACCAGAGCTCGCCTGGTGGCGCTGTCCCCGGCCTCGACGCTGCGCCGCGGCTACGCGATCGTCCAGCGCGAGGACGCGGGCGTGGTCCGCGCGGCCAGCGAGCTGACCGCGGGTCAGCTGCTCACCCTGCGCTTCCCCGAAGACCAGGCCCACGTCACGGTCGGCGACCCGCCTCAGCCTGCTCCCTGATCACGTAAGCCGTCCGCCGTCTCCGGCCGGGGGCTCATTGAGGTGGGCTTCATGATCCCGGAAAACGGTCAGCGCTATGTGCTGACGGATTTCCGGGATCACGGGCCTGGGCATTCCGGCGGCGCCACAAACCCCATTAGGGCCCGCCGCTCGCCGCGCGCCTTGGCCTCGGCGGGAGACGCGGGCCGATGAGGGCGCTCAGCACAGCGGTCGCGGGCCGATGTGGCCGCCTGCCGTCGGTGGCTGCTTGTAGGGTGAAACGGTGATGGCGACCGACGGCGGCAAGCGCGCCGAGCGCCCGGCCACGTCCGGCCCCGAGGCCAAGCAGCCCGACGGCAAGCAGCCCGAGAGCAAGCAGGCCGACGGCAAGCAGCCCGACGGCAAGCAGGCGGCCAAGGGCGCCAGGAGCACCGCCCGGACGGCCAACGGGGCGGGCGACGGCGTACGCATCCCCTACGAGCAGGCCCGCGACCAGCTGACCGAGCTGGTCAAGCGGCTGGAGGCAGGCGGCCTGACCCTGGAGCAGTCGCTGGAGCTGTGGGAACACGGCGAGCGCCTGGCGGCCATCTGCGAGGAGTGGCTGGAAGGGGCCAGGGCCAGGCTGGCCGCCGCGATGGCCCAGCGCAGCGACAACGAGCCAGCCCCGGGCACCCCGTTCTAGCCCGCGAGCCAGGCCCCACAGCGCCAGGCCGCCCCGACAAGCCAGGCCCCGTAAAGCCAGGCCCCGTAAAGCCAGGCCCCACGAGGCCAGGCTCACAGCAACAGCTCGGCCTAACTTCGAATCTCCAGGCGCGACAGCACGCTGATCACGCCATCGGCGATCAGCCGGGCGCGAACGCTGTCCGGGGCGCGGGCCAGCTCCGACACCGCCAGCATCATGGCCCCGGTCATCACGATGGCCACCGCCTCGTCCAGAGGCTCGCCGCTGCGGGCGAAGAACTCGGTGTTCTTGCTCACCCAGTCCCGCAGCCGCTGCTGCCAGACCATCTCAAACCCCGGCGGCCCGTCGCCCCGCGCGAACACCCCAGCCAGCTCCCGCTGCTCGATGCTGACGTCGAGGTACCCCCGCGCGCCGATCAGGAACAGCACCATGGGGTCGGACACCCCGGCGTCCTTGGCCCCGCGCACCGCGCTGCGGGTCCGCTCGATGTAGGCGTTCTCCAGCTCCTCGAACAGGGCCAGGTACAGATCGGCCTTGCCGGCGAAGTGATGGTAGAGGCTGCCCACGCTGGCCCCGGCGCGCGCGACGATGTCGGTCACGCCGGCTTGCGCGTAGCCCTCCTTGATGAAAACCGCCCGCGCGGCGGCCAGCAGGCCGCTGCGGGTAGCCGCGCCGCGCTCGGACGCGCGAGCCGCGGGCAGTGCCTGGTCGGTGCTCATATCGCTGCGCTCATGCGACCGCGCTTCCCCTCTCTGCGTTCCCGCCGGTCGTTACTGCCGGTCGCTGCCCGCCGGCCTGGGGGACCGCGGATCAGATACATAGGATTCCATCACGCCGACTGACAGGGAAGGCACATCCGTTATGACCGAAAATCAGGCCGCCTCCACCCCCGGCCAGCCGGTTCCCTGGAGCCGGGCCGACGAGCCGGAGCCGCCCCCGGAGCCAGGACGGCACGCCCCCGACCGCAACCTGGCCCTGGAACTGGTCCGGGTGACGGAGGCGGCGGCGATGGCCTCGGCCCGCTGGGTCGGGCGGGGCGA
Source organism: Streptosporangiaceae bacterium (assembly GCA_050698895.1). Taxonomy (GTDB): domain Bacteria; phylum Actinomycetota; class Actinomycetes; order Streptosporangiales; family Streptosporangiaceae; genus DASUBV01. Next base: position 822 of record JBOHCO010001170.1, on the reverse strand, counting down.
CAAGAACGGAGCGGACGGGGCGGCCGTGAACGCCATGCGGCGGCTGATCAACACCGTCTCCATGGACGGCGTGGTGGTGATCGGCGAGGGCGAGAAGGACGCCGCCCCGATGCTGTTCAACGGCGAGCAGGTCGGCGACGGCACCGGGCCGCGCTGCGACGTGGCCGTGGACCCGATCGACGGCACCCGGCTGACCGCCAACGGCATGCCGGACGCGATCGCGGTGATCGCGGTCAGCGCGCGCGGGTCCATGTACGACCCGTCGGCGGTCTTCTACATGAAGAAGCTGGTCACCGGGCCCGAGGCGGCCGAGGTGGTGGACATCGACGCCTCCCCGGCCGCGAACATCGCCGCCGTGGCCCGGGCCAAGGGCTGCTCGTCGCATGACGTCACGGTGATCATCCTGGACCGGCCCCGGCACGCCGAGCTGATCAGCCAGGTGCGCGACGCCGGAGCCCGGATCAAGCTCATCACCGACGGCGACGTGGCGGGCGCGATCATGGCCGCGCGGGCGGGCACCGGCATCGACCTGCTGCTGGGCATCGGCGGCACGCCCGAGGGGATCATCGCGGCCTGCGCCATCAAGTGCCTGGGCGGCATCATCCTGGGCAAGCTCGCGCCGCGCGATGAGGCCGAGCGGACCAGGGCGCTGGACGCCGGCCACGACCTGGACCGCATCCTGACCACCGATGACCTGGTCGCCTCCGACGACGCGTTCTTCGCGGCCACCGGGATCACCAACGGCGAGCTGCTGGCCGGGGTCAAGTACCGGGGCGGCGGCGCGCACACCCACTCGCTGGTCATGCGGGCCCGGTCGGGCAC
>JBOHCO010001169.1:0-1961 GCA_050698895.1 Streptosporangiaceae bacterium | reverse complement strand
GCTGGATGAAGTCGACGCCGCCCGCCAGCAGCAGCTCACGGAACTGGGCCTCGGTGTACAGGCTTTCGCCCGCCGCGACCGGGATGCCGATGGACGCCCGCAGGTCGGCGTAGCCGCGGAAGTCCTCGGCTGGCAGCGGCTCCTCCAGCCAGTAGATGTCGTGCGCGGCCAGCTCGCGGGCCGCGCGGCGGGCCTCGGGCCGGTCCCAGAGCTGGTTCGCGTCCACCATCAGCAGCCGGCCCGGCCCGAGCACCTGGCGCACCGCGGCCACCCGCTCCAGGTCCTCGTCCAGGCTGGGCCGCCCGCCGACCTTGAGCTTGAACCGGGTGTGCCCGGCCGCGACCTGCTGGCTGGTCCGCTCGGTCAGCTCGGTCAGCGTCAGGTGCCGGTTCACGCCGCTGGCGTAGGCGGGCGCCTGGTCCCGCTGGCGGCCGAGCAGGTCGGGCAGGCCCAGCCCGGCCGCCTTGCCGCGCAGGTCCCACAGCGCGATGTCGATGGCCGCCATCGCCAGGGTGGTGACCCCGCCGCCGGACTCGCGCAGGAAGAACGACAGCCGGTCCCAGACCAACTCGGGGACCGCGGGCAGGCCGATCACCGCCGGAGCGCAGTCGGCGTCGACCATGGCCTTGACCGCCTGGGCCCCGGCCCGCACCGCCCAGCTGAACCCCGTCCCGGTGGCGCCCGAGCTGGTCACAAGCTCGGTCACGATCAGGTACTGGCAGGTCACGTCGTGGCCCCAGGGCCGGGGCATGGGCAGCCGGAACAGCCGGCTGGAGACCGACTCGATGCGGTCGGGGCGGCTGACGGGCGCCGTCATGACCGAGGGGCCACGTTGTCGGCGTCATAACGGGGCAGCGTGAACTGGCCGCCCAGGTACCTCAGCATCGGGTCGTCGGGGTCCGGCTCGCCGTCGGCCGCGATCACCTCGGCCGCATAGACCTCGGCGTCGTCCCGCGGTTCGTAGCCCAGCGCCCTGGCCTCGTCCAGGCTGACCCAGCCGCCACGGGTGTTGGCCGACACCCCGAACGCGACCCGGAAGCCCGGGCTGGGCACGGTCAGGCACGCCTCGAACAGCCGGCCCGCGTCGTCCGGGGACAGCCAGGTGGACAGCGCCCGCGGGTAGGTCGGCCGGTCCGCGCAGGTGAGGATGCGCAGGCAGATGGCATCCAGCCCGTACCGGTGGTGGTAGAGCGAGGCCAGCCCCTCGCCGGCCACCTTGCTCACTCCGTAGTAGGTGTCCGGGGCCGGGAAGGCGTAGTCGGGCACCGGGAACTGCTCGCGGGGCGCGAAGCCCACCGCGTGGTTGGACGAGGCGTAGATGACCCGGCTCACGCCGGCCCGGCGGGCGGCCTCGAAGACGGCCCAGGTGCCGGTGATGTTGACCTCCGTGACGTGCTCCCACGGGCCTTCGCCGGCCACGCCCGCCAGGTGGATCACCGCGTCCGCGCCGCCGAAGGCCGAGGTCAGCACGTCCAGGTCGGTCACCGAGGCCTGGAGCGCCTCCTCGCCGGGACCCGCGGTCAGCGGCGCGATGTCCAGCAGCCGAAGCACGCGGCCGGGCCGGGCCAGCCGGGTCCGCAGCATGCCCCCGATCTTCCCGGCCGCCCCGGTCATGACGACAACAGCCACAAAACCCTCCAACTCTCGCCTAACCTCACCCGCTCAGCGTCCCACGCCCCCGCCGGACGGCCCGCGCGGGCTCGGCCAGGCCTGCCCACACCGCCAGCCCGCCCCGGCCAGCCCGCCCACACCGCCGGCCGAGCCTGCCCTCGCCCCCGGCCGCGCAGCGCGCCCGCCCCTGCCTGCTCAGCGCCCCCGGCCGCACAGCGCGCCCGCCCCTGCCTGCTCAGCGCCCGCGGCCGCCGCCCGGTGTGTGCCCTCGCTTAGCGTGTGCCCGCCCGCCCGCCCGCTCAGCGCGCAGCCCCCGCCCTGCCTGCTCAGCGCCCGCGGCCGCCGCCCGG
>JBOHCO010001168.1:0-6795 GCA_050698895.1 Streptosporangiaceae bacterium | reverse complement strand
GGGCGGTGTTCTCCTGGTCCTACCACCAGCTTGACGCTCCCTCGGCGCGGGTGTTCCGGCTGCTCGGGCTGCACCCCGCCACCAGCACGGGCATCGGGGCCGCCGCGGCGGCCAGCATGGCGGGCCTGCCCCTGCGCGAGGCCCGGCCGGCGCTGGGCGAGCTGACCAGGGCCCGGCTGCTGGCCGCGACCGGGCCCGGCCGGCTGGCTTTCCACGACCTGCTCCGCGCGTACGCCACCGAGCGGGCCGAGGCGCAGGACACCGGGGCCGAGCGGCGCGAGGCGTTCGGCCGGGTGCTCGATTACTACCTGCACACCGCCTGCACCGCGGCCGTGATCCTGCATCCGACCCGCCGGCCGATCACCACCCCGGAGGCCGCGCGGCCGGGCACCGCGCCCGAGCAGTTCGCCGACGCCGGCCAGGCCCTGGCCTGGTTCGAGGCCGAGCGGCCCGCGCTCCTGGCCGTCACCGCGGCGGCGGCCGAAGCGGGGTTCGACCGCCACGCCTGGCAGCTGGCCTGGGCCCTGAGCCTGTTCCTTGACCTGCGCGGTTACTGGCCCGACGAGGTGGCGGCCGGGCGGATCTGGATAAGGGCCGCGGAGCGGCTCGGCGAGCTGGAGGGCCTGGCCGAGGCGCACCGCAACTACGGCGTGGCCTGCGGCCACCTCGGCTGGCACGCCGAGGCCTACCAGCATCTTGACGAGGCGCTGCGCCGGTACGTCAAGATGGGCAGCCGGCTGGGCGAGGCCTACGCCCACAGCGCCCTGTCCATCACCCTGGGCAACGAGGGCCGCGAGCATGAGGCACTCGACCACGCCCGGCAGGCCCTGGCGCTGTTCACCGCCCTCGACTTCCCGGCCGGGCGGGCCAGCTCCCTGAACCACGTGGGCTGGTCGCTGGTCCAGCTCGGCGACTACCACGAGGCGCTGCGCTGCTGCCATGAGGCCCTGGATCTGCTGGTCGTGCTGGGCAACCGGCAGATGGAGGCGGCCACGCTGGACAGCATCGGGTACGCGCACTTCCACCTGGGCCACCACGCCGAGGCGGTCGAGTACTTCGAGCGCTCCATGGCCGTGAACCGCACGCTCGGCGACCGGCTGGGCATCGCCGAGGTGCTGTCGCACGTGGGCGACGCCCGCCGCGCCGCCGGCCAGCTGGCCGAGGCCAGGGCGGCCTGGGAGGAATCACTGGCCGTCCTGGCCGAGCTGCACCGGTCCGACGCCTGGCAGGTCCGCGCCAAGCTCAGCGAGCTCGGCGCCCCGGAGCCGATCGAAGACAGCGCGCCGGCCGGGGACAGTACGCCGGCCGAGGAGCGCGCGCCGGCCGCAGAGCGCGCGCCGGCCAGCACGGCGTGACCGCGCTCAGAGCTGGTCCAGCGCGGCCAGGATGCGGCGCTCGGAGACCGGGCCCCTGGTGCCCAGCGTCTGGGCGAACAGGCTGACCCGCAGCTCCTCGATCATCCAGCGCACCTCGCGGGCCGCCGGGCCGTCCCGCTCGGCCTCGGGCAGCCGGGCCAGCGCGGCCCGGTAGTCCTCGCCGACCCCGTGCACGATCGCCATCCGCTCGGCGTCGCGGCGCAGCTCGCCAGGCGCCTTGTCCAGCCGCCGGGACATGGCCCGCAGGTAGCGGACCAGGTCGGTCAGCCGGGCGGCGCCCGTGCCGGCCACGAACCCGCGGTAGATCAGGCCGCCGAGCTGGGCCCGCAGGTCGGCCACCACCGGGGCCAGCGCCGCGCTGGACGCGCGGTCCAGCGCCACCTCGACCTCGTGCGCCTCGGCCAGCACCCGGGCGACCACGTCCACCACCGCGGCCGCGCCGGGGGCCAGCGATCTGCGGGCCGCCTCCAGCAGCCGGGCGAAGCCCGCCGCGTCCCTGGCCGGCCCGCCCGCCGCGTCGATCACCTGGTCGGCCGCGCAGGCCGCGCAGTCGTCCAGCAGCGCGCCCGCGCTGGCGTACGGGTGGCGGCTCAGCGCCAGCTTGGTCGCCACCGGCAGGTCGGCGGCGACCGCGCGCACCCCCGAGGGGACCTGGAGCAGGATCAGCCGCCGGGTGCCCAGGCGCATCGCCGCGCGGGCCTGGGCCGGGGTCTCGAACAGGGCCACGTCCACCGAGTCGCCCGCGTCCCTGAGCGCCGGGTAGGCCCGGACCTGGCCCGACTCGAACACCTGCGGCAGCGTGCCGATGTCCCAGCTGCGCAGTCCGGTCCGGGTCAGGCCGCGGGCGGCCTGGCTGAGCGTGGCCCGCAGCCGCGGCGCGAGCTGCTGGCGCAGCGCGTCCAGGTCCTTGCCGCTGGCCAGCACCCGGTCGCCGTCCAGCACCCGGTAGGTCATCCGCAGGTGGGCGGGCAGCCGGGACAGGTCGAAGGCGTCGCGGGGGATCATCAGGCCGGCCCGGCGGCCCAGCTCGTCGCCCAGGGCGTCCAGCAGGCTGCCGCGCGGGTTGCCCAGCCGGCTCACCACCTCGCGCGCGGTGTCCGGCGCGGGCACGAACGCCGTGCGCAGCTGCTTGGGCAGCGAGCGGATCAGCTCGGTGACCAGCTCCAGCCGCAGGCCCGGCACCAGCCAGGCCAGCTCGTCGCCGTTCACCTGGTTCAGCGAGGCCAGCGGCACGTCGACGGTGACCCCGTCGTCGGGCTCGCCGGGCGCGAACTCGTAGGTCAGCGGCAGCCCGGCCCAGCGGAGAGGGTAGTCGGCCGGGCTGACGTGGCCGGCGGCCGGGCCGACCAGCTCGGCGGGGGAGAAGGCGAGCAGGCCCGGGTCGTCCAGCCGGGCCTTCTTCCACCACGCGTCGAAGTGCCGGGCCGACGTCACGCTGGCCGGGATCCGCTCGTCGTAGAACTCGAACAGCGCGGCATCGTCCACCACGATGCCGCGCCGCCGGGCCCGCCGCTCCAGGTCCTCGGCCTCGTCGAGCAGGCGGCGGTTCTCGTGGAAGAACTGGTGCCGGGTCTGCCAGTCACCCTCGACCAGGGCGCTGCGGATGAACAGCTCGCGCGCCCCGGCCGGGTCGATGCGCCCGTAGGTCACCGGCCGCGCGGCCACGATGGGCAGGCCGTAGAGGGTGACCTTCTCGACCGCCATGGCCGCGCCCCGCCGGGCGTCCCAGTGCGGCTCGCTGTAGGTGCGCCGGACCAGGTGCCCGGCCAGCGACTCGGCCCACTCGGGCTCGATCTTCGCCACCACCCTGGCCCACAGCCGGGAGGTCTCCACCAGCTCGGCGGCGACCACCCAGGCGGGCGGGTTCCTGGCCAGCGCCGAGTCGGCGAAGATGGCGAACTTCGCGCCCCTGGCCCCGTCGAACTCGGCCGGCCCGCGCCGGCGGCCGCGGCCCTTCTGGCCGGGGGTCTCCTTCTTCTCCACGGCCTTCATGCCGATGTGCGACAGCAGCCCGGCCAGCAGCGACTGGTGCACCCGGTCGGCCAGCCCGGCCGAATACCGGGGCTCGCCGGCCGGGACATCCAGGCCGGATGGCTCCCCGGCCGGGGCGGCGCCGTCCCGCCCGCCGTCCACCACCAGCCCCAGGTCGGTGGCGGCCTGGCGGAGCTGCCCGTACACGTCCTGCCACTCGCGCACCCGCAGGAAGTGCAGGTACTCGCGGCGGCACAGGCGCCGGAAGGCCGACGAGGACAGCTCGCGCTGGCGGTCGCGCAGGTAGTCCCACAGCGTGACGAAGGCCAGGAAGTCCGAGCCGGGCTCGGCGAACCGGGCATGCTGGGCGTCGGCCGCCTCCCGCGCGTCGGCCGGCCGCTCCCGCGGGTCCACGATGGACAGGCCGGCCGCGATGATCAGCACTTCCCGCGCGCAGCCGTGCTGGCCGGCCTCGATGATCATGCGACCGAGCTGCGGGTCCAGGGGCAGGCGGGCCAGCTTGCGGCCGACGTCGGTGAGCTGCGGGCGGCCCGAGGCCTGGGTAACCGCGCCCAGTTCATGCAAAAGCCGGATGCCGTCTGCGATGTTGCGAGCGTCCGGCGGGTCGACGAACGGGAAGTCCGAGATCTCGCCCAGGTCCAGGTCGGCCATCCGGAGGATGACCGAGGCCAGGCCGGTCCGCAGGATCTCCGGCTCGGTGAACTGGGGGCGGGAGGCGAAGTCGTCCTGGCTGTATAGCCGGATGCAGATGCCGTCGGCGGTGCGGCCGCAGCGGCCGGTGCGCTGGCTGGCCGAGGCCTGCGAGATCGGCTCGATGGGCAGCCGCTGCACCTTGGTCCGGTGGCTGTACCGCGAGATCCGCGCGGTACCGGGATCGATCACGTAGTGGATGCCGGGGACCGTGAGGGAGGTCTCGGCCACATTGGTGGCCAGGACCACGCGCCGCCGGGAGTGGGCCTGGAACACCTTGTGCTGCTCGGCCGCGGACAGCCGGGCGTACAGCGGCAGCACCTCGAGGCCGTCGTCGTCGGACAGCGCGTCCGCGGTGTCCCGGATCTCCCGCTCGCCGCTGAGGAACACCAGGATGTCGCCCGGGCCCTCGCGGCGCAGCTCGGCCACGGCGTCGAGGATGCCCTGGATCTGGTCCTGCGGCTCGTCACCGGGGTCGTCGGGGTCGGCCAGCGGGCGGTAGCGCACCTCGACCGGGTAGGTGCGCCCGGACACCTCGACGACCGGCGCGTCACCACTGTGCTTGCCTGATTCGCCTCCGGCACTGTGCTTGCCTGATTCGCCTCCGGCACTGTGCTTGCCTGATTCGCCTCCGGCAAAGTGCTTGGAGAACCGGTCGGGGTCGATGGTGGCCGAGGTGATGATGACCTTGAGGTCGGGCCGGGACGGCAGCAGCTGCCTGAGGTAGCCCAGGATGAAGTCGATGTTCAGGCTGCGCTCGTGCGCCTCGTCGATGATCAGGGTGTCGTAGCGCAGCAGCTGCCGGTCGCGCTGCATCTCGGTCAGCAGGATGCCGTCGGTCATCACCTTGACCAGCGCGGCGTCGCTGGCGGTGTCGGTGAACCGCACCTTGTAGCCGACCGCGGCGCCGATCTCGGTGCCCAGCTCCTCGGCGATCCGCTCGGCCACCGTCCGGGCCGCGATGCGGCGGGGCTGGGTGTGGCCGATCTGCCCGGCCACGCCGCGGCCCAGCTCCAGGCAGATCTTGGGCAGCTGAGTGGTCTTGCCCGAGCCGGTCTCGCCCGCGACGATGACCACCTGATGGTCCCTGATCACCTCGGCGATCTGGTCCTTGAGCTGGCTGACCGGCAGCTCGGGCGGGTAGCTGAGCTTGGGCACGGCCCGGCTGCGGGCCTCGATCCGGGCCTGCGCGGCGTCCATGTCGTCGGCCACCCGGCGCAGCGCCCGCTCCCGCGCCGCGGGCTCGCGCAGCCCGGCCGCCTGCCCGACCCGCCGGCCCAGCCGCCGCTGATCGCGCAGCATCAGCCCCGGCAGGCGGGCGCGCAGCTTAGCGATCTCGGACGGCATGACGAGGTTCTCCAGGTGGTGGTGCGGGCGCACGGGTGTCCGGCGCGGTACAGGACAAGGCAGTACAGGACAAGGCAGTACAGGACAAGGATGGGCACGAAAGGGCCCTGCGGCCTAACGCTTTTGCCGCCTCAGAGCTTCCGCGCCCGGGGGTTCCAGCATCGCGCGGCCTAGATCGACGTGCGGTCGGCCGACCGGGGGTCGGTGACCAGCTCGCCGCTGTGCAGCACCCCGGCCATGGCCCGGTCCCGCCAGGCCGCCGTGGAGTCGTACAGCTCCAGGCTCGTGTCCACCTTGGTCAGCAGCACCCCCGGCCGGTTGCGGCGCAGCCGCCCCGTGGTCACCCCGTCGGCGCGGACGAAGAACGCCGGCCAGCAGCTCTCCGGGGCCGACGAGTTCGGGCAGCTGATCCAGACGTGGTTGCAGGCCGCCGCCGTGGTCATGGCGGCCGGCATGGTGATGCCGGGGTAGGTGTAGGTGGCGGCCTGGTTGATCTCGGCCAGGTCCGCGCCGATCGCGGTGCGCATGGCGGCCAGCCGTTCCTCGCTGGCCCTGGCCGCGTGGAAGGAGTGGAAGATCAGCTCCACCTTCTGCTGCCGGTAGGCCCGGTACAGCTCAGGGAACCGGTAGTCGTAGCAGATCAGGGCGCCGCAGCGGACCCCGTTGATGGTCCAGGCGGCGAAGTGACTGCCGGGGCTGTAGTGGGCCAGGTCGCCGGTCCGGCCCTCGGCGTCGCCCGCGCAGAACATCTTGTCGTAGCGGTCCGCCACCTGGCCGTCCGGATCGATGATGTACAGGCAGTTGTGCGGCTTGTGCGGTTCCGTCAGCGGATGCGCCGAGCCCAGCACCACCCAGATCCCCAGCCGCCGGGCCTGCCGCAGCACCTCGGCCGTGGCCTGGCGCAGCCCGTCCCAGTCGAACCCGGCAAAGGACGCGAAATCCGTCCCCGCGTAGCCCGACAGCGCGCACTCCGGGAAGTGGGCCACGTCGGCGCCGCCCGTCCGGGCCGCCTGCATCTGCTGCACGACGTAGCGCAGGTTGGCCCCGATCTCGGCGCTGACGGGGAACTGGCAAGTCGCTACGTTCAGCACGGCCATGCGCCCCATGATGCCAGCGGCCCGGCTCAGTGTCGGCCCGGAGCCGACTCGGAGTCGGCCCGGTGTCGGCTCGGAGTCGGGCCGGTGTCGGCTCGGAGTCGGCTCGGAGTCGGCTCGGAGCCGGCCCGGAGCCGGCCCGGAGCCGGCCCGGAGCCGGCCCGGCGTGCTGGGCGCGGCTGTGGCGCCCGGGGCAATATGGGAAGGTGACCGACCGGGACCTGCTGCGGGATGCCGTCGCCGAGCTGTACGGCGGCGTCCCGCACGAGTTCATCGCCCGCCGCGCCGCGCTGGCC
>JBOHCO010001167.1:0-1667 GCA_050698895.1 Streptosporangiaceae bacterium | reverse complement strand
CACCAGGTGAGCCCCCACCCTGGCCGCCCCCGGCCCGACCACCGACATCATCACATGATGGCTCGCCCGCATCAGGTCAGCCAGGCTCCGCGCCAGCCCCGCGGCCGTGGACACATCGATCCCATCCACGGCGCCGCCCGCAGCAGATGCGGGGACTTGATCCGGCCCGGCCAGCTCCCCAGCGGTCATGCCCACCAGGATGACAGCGCCGCCAGCACCTGCGCCAACCATTACCGCCGCCCCCCCGGCCGAGCGTCGGTCAGCGACCCGCAGCCGGTCCCGTGTCCGCCCACCCGCCGTAGATGTGGGCGGTGTCGTAGAGGCCCATCACGGTGCACGACGCGCTGGACACACAGCTCACCGCGCCGGTCACGATCACCGAGCCCACCGGGGGCCGCGCCGCGTTGCGCGGCAGCGGGAGCCGGACCGGGTCCCGCCAGCGCCCGCCCGAGAAGGTAACCGCGAAGGGGGGAACCGTGAGGTTTGTATTCGGCAGATGGTAGGTGCCGGCGGCCAGGCAGGAGCGCGCCGTGCAGCTCACCGCGGTGAATCGCGGCCCATCGCCGCCACCAGGGACGGTCGTCAGGTACCGGGACGGCTGCCACTGGCCGTCGTGGAACACCGTGTACAGGGCACCGCCCTCCGCGTCGTTGCCCACTGCCAGGCAGGACGCAGCCGACTGGCAGCTGACCGAGTCAAGCTGTGACAGGCGCGCCAGGGAGTTGGGCTGCTGCATGGCGGTGGCCGGCTGCCACGTCCCGCCGGAGAGCGCCGCCTCCATCCCGTTGCTGATACGTCCGTTGCTGAACTCGCCGACCGCGACGCAGCGCCCGGCCGACGGGCAGGCCGCCGAATCGAGCTGTCCGGTGGTGCCGCCAGACGGCACCGGGATGGGTGTCGCCTGCCCCCAGCGGCCGCCTGTGAGGGACACGGCCATGGGCGCGAAGCCCGTGGTCTGCGCGCTGTCGTACCACCCGACCGCCAGGCATGAGCCGCGCCGGGCACAGGTGATCCCGCGGACGTCGCCGCTGCCGTCCGCGTTGCCCGGCAGCCTCAGCACCTGGGGGCGGTTCCAGGTTCCGCCGGACTCGGTGATCACGAACCCCTGGTTCGCGGCCGGTCCGCCGAGCTCGCCGCCGGCGGCGCACCAGTTCCGCGTGGGGCAGGAGACCGCGTCGATCCGGCCCAGCCCGCCGGGGCCGGCCGGGTTTGCGGGCAGGAAGACGCGCTGCGCCGCCGTCCAGGCGCCGCCAGACTCGGTCGCGGCCATCGGCCGGATGCTGAATCCGTCGAGGCGCTGATAGGAGCCGGCCGCGAGACAGTCGCCGGGTCCGGTGCAGGCCAGCGCGTCGAAGCCCACGAACGGGCTGGCGCTGTGGAACGTGCCCAGGCCCCGTGCCACCGGGTACACCTCGGTGACATGCCAGCCCGACGCGGTCGCGGCAGGAACTGCGGGTGCGGCACCCGCGGTCGCCGCCTGCGTGGTCAGGCCCGGCCGCTAACCCTGCCGCCAGCCCGAGGCAGATCACCAGCCCGCTGCGTCCTTTACTCCTCTTGCCTATCGGGCGGACCCTTCTGGCGCGGCGTCTGCTACGGCGCAATGATATTCCTCGCTGGCTGCAGCGGGCTGACCCGGCAAGCCTGCGAGCTAGACCCTGCGCCAGTAG
>JBOHCO010001166.1:0-2154 GCA_050698895.1 Streptosporangiaceae bacterium | reverse complement strand
GGCAGCGGCGCCGATGGGCAGGTTGACGAAGAAGATCCAGTGCCAGCTGATGGCCTGGGTCAGCACGCCGCCGAGCACCAGGCCGATGGAGGCGCCGGCCGCACCGACGAAGCTGAACGCGGCCAGGGCACGGACCCGCTCACGCTGCTCGGTGTACAGGCCGACGATCATGCCCAGGCTGACCGCGGAGACCATGGCGGCCCCGGCGCCCTGCACGAACCGGGCCCCGACCAGGAACTGCGGGCCCGTGGCCAGGCCGCAGGCCAGCGACGCCGCGGTGAACGCGACCAGGCCGGACAGGAACATGCGGCGGCGGCCGATCAGGTCGCCCAGGCGGCCGGCCAGCAGCAGCAGGCCCCCGAAGGCGATCATGTAGGCGTTCATCACCCAGGTCAGGCTGGGCGCGGAGAAATCCAGGTCACGCTGGATGGACGGCAGCGCGACGGTGACGATCGTGCCGTCCAGGATCACCATCAAGGTGGCGGCGCACAGCACGGCCAGAGAGAGACCGCGCAGCGCGAGGGCGCGCGAGCCGCGGGGCGGACGGGCAACGGGACCAGCCATCGGGCACCTCCGGGTGCGAGAGTATGGCTAGTACCGTAACAGATGATCCCGTAGTAGAAAATCTTTAACGGACCTATCTGCGGGATCGCCTACTTTGCGGGCCCTACTTGCGGGCCTCCCGGCGGCGGCGCACCGGCTGCTCGTTGTCCGCCGGGGTGGCCAGGTGGCCGTCGGCCAGCCGGGTAAGCGCGCTGGTCAGCACGTCCCGCTCGGCCTCGGGCAGGGCCCGGAGCACGTCGCCGTGAACCCCGTCAACGATCTGCGCCCCGGCGGCGGCGACCCGCCTGCCCTCCTGCGTCACGACCACGATCCGGGCCCGCCGGTCGGCGGGCGAGGGCCGCCGCTCGGCCAGGCCCTCGGCCTCGAGCTCGTCCATGGTGACCACCATGGTGGTCTTGTCCACGTCAGCCAGCTTGGCCAGCTCGATCTGGGTCAGCTCACCGCCGAGGGCGTGGTTGAGCACGCAGTAGCCGCGGGGCGTCATGCCGATCTCGGCCAGGGCGGCCGTCATCTGGGTACTCAGCACCCAGCTCGTGTGCGCGAGCAGGAAGCTGAGATCGGGGGCCGTGCGGGACTGAGTTGCGGTGCTCATGGAGCCAGCATAACCGAGATAGTTTGCCCGTTGGATTATCTAGTAGCTGACTAAATTCGGCCGACCTGGCCACGCGGAACAGCACATAGCCATAGGTCAGGCCGGTGGCCAGCGGATTGCGGGCCAGCCAGTCGCGGGCCACCTCGGTCGGCAGCTCGATATGCAGGACGGCGGCCAGGTCGGCGCGGCGGGCGAAGCGCAGTTCGGACCGGACCTGGTGGCGGGTCGCGCCGCGGGCCCGCCACCAGTCGTCCACCTCGGCGGCGACCTGGCCTGGCGGCCGGGTCATCCCGGCCGCCAGCAGCCCCGAGAAATCGCCCCAGCGGTAGTCGTTGTCCACCGCGATGACCTGGCCGCCGGGCCGCAGCACGCGCAGCGCCTCGGTCAGCCCGGCGTCGGTGCCCGGCGGGAAGAAGTAGGCGAACCGGGCGTGCATCACGTCGGCGCAGCCGTCGGGCAGCCCGGTGTGCTCGGCCGACCCGGCCCGCACCTCGACCTGTCCGTGCCGCCCGAGCTGGACGGCCCCGGCGGCCCCGGCACTAACCCCGAGCAGCTGTTCGCGGCCGGCTACGCGGCCTGCTTCCACAGCGCGCTGCGGGGCCTGGCCCGCCAGGCGGGCGTGGACGCCGGGCATTCCACCGTGACCGCCCAGGTGGGCGTCGGGCCCGAGGGTGACATGTTCGGGCTGGTGGTCACGCTGGTGATCAGCATCCCCAGCCTGGACCAGGCCGGGACGCGGGAACTGGCCGAGGCGGCGCACCAGCGGTGCCCGTACTCGCGGGCCACCCGCGGCAATATCAGCGTCGAGTTGCGGGCGCTGTAGCGAAGGGAGATGCGGGCCAATGGACCTCGGCGCTATCGAGGCCGAACGCGCGCGGCTGCACGACACCTACATCAGGGCCGACCGGCCGCCGAGCAGCGCGCGGGGGATCCACCACACCGCGCTGCTCAGCTCGGACGTCGAGCGGACCATCCGGTTCTACCAGGGCGTCCTGGAG
>JBOHCO010001165.1:0-1357 GCA_050698895.1 Streptosporangiaceae bacterium | reverse complement strand
CCGCCGGCCCGACCGCGTGACGCCGTCGCGGCGCGGCCGACGCGCCGCACCGCCCGCCACCCCGGGCTCAGGCCCCGACTCCGACCGTCCCGACTCCAACGCCAACCCGGCCGCGGACTCCGCCGACCCCAGCGCCACGATCACCGAGGCCGCCCTGCTGGCCAGGGCCAAGGCCGGCGACGTCGGCGCTTTCGAGCAGCTCTCGGCCGCCTACGCCGACCGGCTGTACATGCTGCTGCTGCGCCTGCTCGGCGGCCGCGCCGAGGCCGAGGACGTGGCCCAGGAAGTGATGCTGCGCGCCTGGCAGGGCATCTCCCGCTTCCAGGGCCGGTCCAGTTACTTCACCTGGCTCTACCGCATCGCCGTGAACGAGGCCAATCGCGCCCTGGACAAGCGGTCCCGCCGCCCGCCGGGCGCCTCCCTCGGCCCCGAGGAACTCCAGCTCCCCGACGCGCCCGCACTCGAGCCCGCCCGGCAGGCCGAGGCCACCGAGCTGCGCCAGGCCCTGGCCCGTGCCCTGGCCGAACTGCCGCCGCCGCTGCGCACCGCGATCGTCCTGCGCGACGTCGAGGGCCTGTCGACCCAGGAAGCGGCCCAGATCGCCGGCGTCGGCCAGGCCGCCTTCAAGAGCCGCCTGCACCAGGCCCGCCTGCGCGTCCGCGCCGCCATCGGCGACCAGGCGCTCGTCACCGCGGGCGGCTGAACAGCCCCGGCCCAGCCCCTCCGTTCGATAATGGATGGAGACTGTCGTAGCCATTCGATATTATTATCCATAACAAAGGCTCTTCCAGCCCAGACGATCCCCGCAACGCGGAGGGGAGGTGGCGCGGATGCCAGGAACGCCGTCCGGCAACTGCCGCGAAGACGACGACCCGTTCGATGAGGAGCCGTTTGATCCGCGCACGCTCGTGGTCGACGATCCCGCTGACGGGGATGAGCCGTGGCCCGGCTATCCGTTCAGCCCCGAGAACGCCCCTCCCGATGGTGACGAGGCGTTCCTGGCCGACCTGCCGTCGGAGCTGGCGCAGGAGTACCTGACTGGTCCGTGGACCGGCGGGGATGAGCTGTCCGCGGCCGGGTTCCTGCACCACCAGGCCGGCGGCCGCAACGGGGCCGGGTTCGCGGCGGGCGGGGTCCTGGACGGGCTTGAGCCGGGGCCGGTGCTGGCTGGCTTCATCCGGGACGCGGCCGGGGACGGCGCCGGCCGGGCCGGGCTGGGGGAGAGCGAGCTGATCGGCGTCCTGTGCGCGGCTCGCCGCATGGCCTCGTGGGCCGCGGCGCAGGAGGTCGAGGCGGTGATCACCTTGTGCCGCCGCCGCGCCCGGCAGGCTCGTGAGCGCAAGAACAAGCACTTGAT
>JBOHCO010001164.1:0-5286 GCA_050698895.1 Streptosporangiaceae bacterium | reverse complement strand
TCTCCGGAGATGTCACTTATGTCGCCCTTTCCAACAGCTGGATCATCATCAATGTCGGCGGGGGCCCGACCGACGACAAGCCTGAGGTGATCCTGGAGACGCCGCGCGATCCCGACCGGGTCAGCAGCTTCCTCAACATCCGGGTCAAGGACATCGACGCCGTGTACGCCGAATGGAGCGCCCGCGGTGCTCATTTCCTGACGCCGCCGAAGCAGCACGCGTACGAGAAGCGCTGCTACATCCGCGATCCCGACGGTCACCTGATCGAGGTGGGTCAGACCACGGACCCCGACGGCGACTGGTCGCCCGACCACTGGCCGTCGACGACGTCCGGCTGACAGCCGTGAGGGCCTCGGCCGGAGCAGGTCGCCGGGACAAGGGAGTCATGGGAGGTCGCGGTACCTGATCTCGTTCGATGCCGGCGCGATGGACCACATCCCCGACGAGGACATGCCCGCCGTGGGCCAGGCCGCGCACGCGGTGGTCCGGGAGGCCATCAACGCCGGCGTGTGGGTTTTCGGCGGCGGGCTGGAAAGCCAGAAGGCGAGCATCGTGACCACCGGCGGGACGGTCACCGACGGCCCGTATCCGGAGGCCATCGGCGGAATGTCGCTCGTCGACGTGTCCTCACGCGAGGAGGCGCTGCAATGGGCGGCCAGGATCGCCGTCGCCTGCCGCTGCGCGCAAGAAGTCCGGGAGTTCATGCCCGACCCCGAACTCGACGCCATGCTCAGCCAGGCAGATAGCCGACGGCGACGTCCCGACGACGCCTGATCGAACCCAGATCGGCTATTTGGCCGTAGCTGACTCGGCGACCACCGATGGCTCGGCACCTGGCGTCTACGCCTGTTTCCAGGCGGACTTCAGGGCATCCACAATCGCCCTGATCTTCTTCCTCCCACGCTCCGCCGCGTCGGGCTCAGCCTCGGCCGTCCGCAGCGCCGCGTCTAGCTCCGCGTTGATCTTCGCGCGCACAGCCTTGCCGCTCGGGGCTCGGTGGGTCACGAGCACCAGCCTGCCCGAGGGAACAGACTCCTACAAGGGCCTGATGCCCACCTGACAGGTCCGGCGCATCCGGCTTGACGACGGTGAGCGGCGCTACTTCAGCATGATTCGCTCGCCGCCGATCTCAGCAATGATCTCCAGCCTGCCGCCGAGTGCCTGTACATAGGCGGCGAGCGTGCGGACCTCGGTGGCGCCCGGCTCAGCGCGCTCAATGGCGGCGACCCGCTCCAGGCGGATGTTCATGCGGCTCGCCACCTGTGCCTGCGTCAGCTTCAGCCGCTGGCGAGCCTGCGCGAGGGTGTGGGCGCGATTGCGGGCGACGAGCGCGGCTGCCCCGATTTCGACCTCGGCTCCCTCACCGGGGAAGAACTCGTCAAGGAACGATTCCGCGTCATAGGAAGTGAACGCGCCCGGTGATGCCCCGGCCTCCGGCGGACCGGACTGTGCCATGGCCAGGCGGGCTGTCACAGCAGGTATCACCTCCTGGTACGCGTCGGGTGACTGGCCCGGATCCTCGACCCATGCGACCAGGACCGCCCCGTGCTGCGGCTCCATCACGAACAGCAACCCGACTTGCACCTGGTCGGGAGCGCCCGGCCGCAGCTCCATCACGCCGGGCGGCGCAAGGACTCTGGGCTCTTCGGGGACCTTGCTGACTTCGGCCGGTGCGCTGCCCGCCTCGGAGAAAGCTTCCGCGCCTGCATCGATCACTTCCAGGTCGCCGGTGTCCTCGCCGATACCGGCAAATGCCTCACCGACTGTCCGGGATGCTTCGTCGGCCGTGTAGATGGCCTTGATCGTCTCCTTCCGAGTCCGGAACGCGTCGACCTTGGCCTGAAGGCGCTGGCTGGCAGCAGTAATTCTCTGTTCCTCACCCAGGAGGACGGAAAGCTGACGACGCAGCACCAGGAGCTGCTCCCGGGCTGCCGCCTCGCGGGATCGCGCATCACTGGCCAGGTCCTCCTGGCCGGTGCCGAGCGCGTCCTGGCCCTGCCGGGCGAACCCGGCGGCAGCTTGCTCGAGCTGGTCAGCCTGCAGCTCGACACGTTTCCGCGAGGTCGCCACTTCGGCGACACCGCGACGCACCTTCTGCAGGGCTTCCAGCTGGCGCTGGTAGGAGTAGTCGAGGGCCTCCCGGGGATCATCCGGTGGCCGGAGCACGGATTCCAGCGGCATCACCAGCGGGGGTCCGAGGCTCTCGCCCGCCTAGAGGATCGCCAGCACCGCCTCGCCGACGAGGCGGGCCAGTCCCGGCTCGGTAACCCGGAGATCCCTGAGCCAGTCGCGCAGTTCGCTGTGCAGGCGAAACCCGGGGGCCATAACGCATCTCCTTGCGGCAGCAGTTACTCGTACTGTGCCAGCGGCCTCCGGCCATCGGCAACGCGCCGCGGAAGGCCTCAGCGGAAAGCGCCGGCGTGGCGCTCGCACCAGTCGCGGAAGGTCCCCGGTGCGGTGCCGGTGAGGTTCTCGATGTCGTCGGTGAGGGTCTCGTACACCACTGCGCGAAACCGTTCGTTCACCTTCTGCAGCGCTCCGGCGAGATCGACCGGGGTTCCGCGCTGGATGCTGTCCCGCGCGAACTGCTCGGGCGTGACGGCCACGAAGTCGATGGACCGGCCCAGGACGTCAGCCAGGGTCTCCACCTGCTCGCGCGCGGTGAGCGCCTGCGGCCCGCTGAGTATGTAGCCGTGGCCGGCGTGGCCGTCCTGGGTGAGGGTGAGCGCGGCGACGCGGGCGATGTCGTCGGGATCGACGCACGGGTTCAGTCCCGGGTCGGTCGCGTCGGTGACCCGGCCCTGGTCGCGGATCGCGGGCGCCCACCACAGCGCGTTCGACATAAGGCCTCTGGGCCGCAGGTAGGTGACGTCAAGCCCGGACTGCCGCAGCACCTGCTCACGCGCGGCGAGCCCCGCGCCCATGGGCTGCACCGGCACCTGCCGGGCGGCGACCGAGGAAAGCTGCACGATCTTGCGGACCCCGGCCGTGCGTGCGGCCTTGACCATGTTCTCGGTCTGCGCGGTGGTCCCCGAGGCGACTTGCATGAAGAACACGCCGTCGGCGCCGCGGGCCGCTGCGGTGAGGCTCTCCACGTCGTCCAGATCCCCGACGGCGATGTCGGTGCCGTCCGGGAACCGGCCGGCACGGGAGGCGTCGCGGACAAAGGCGCGTACGTCGTGGCCCTGACGGCGGAGCTGGGTCACCAGCGCGCCGCCGACATTGCCGGTTGATCCGATTACGAGGTACATGAGGATCCTTTCGGGATCGAGCGCACTCAGGTTCCCGCCCGGCAGGTCCCGCCCGGCGACGTCACGTCCTGTGCTCTCATGGTCCTCAGTCAACCGCGGCCGCCCGGCCCGCGCCTCGCTCTGGCAGGTTCCTGCCAGCGCAGCGCGCGGGGAATGGGCGTCGGCGCCAGGGTGTCGGAGGTCAGCGCGCCCAGTAAGGATCAGACCGCGAGCCTCGGGTCGAAGTACTCGCGCATCAGGGTTAGCTGGCCGTTCGCATTCATCTCGAGAATGCCCATTATAGGGATCTCGTGCCATTCACCCTCAACGAGGTGCCTGTCGATGCGCTCCGCCCAGATTGCCGAGCCGTCCTCGCAGAGGCGCGTGATTTCGATGTGATCGGCCTCCGTCTTCGCTTGCGTATTCGCGAACCATGCCGTGACGGCCTCCTTTCCCTCGAGTCTCTGCCCGAGCGTCACATACTCGACGACGACGTCGTCGGCCAGCATCCCGATAAGCGTGTCAGCATCCCGGGTGTTGATGGCGGTGATGAGATCACGGGCCGCGTCGATGGCAGTACTCATGTCGAGAGCTCCTCGTGGACTTCCGCGGCGGCGCGCTGCCCGGAGCGCACCGCACCCTCCATGTACTGAGCCCACTGGGTAGAAGTTTCCGTTCCGGCCCAGTGAATACGCCCGACGGGCTTCCGCAGGGCATCCCGGTAGTTCGTCCAGGTTCCCGGCGTAGGGACACCGCAGTAGCAGCCCCGTGACCAGGGTTCGCGGCCCCAGTTGGCGTAGTAGAAGTGCTGTGGCGTACGGGCCCGCTCGCCGAAGTGCCCGGCGAAGCAGTCCAGCATCTTCTGCCGCACATCCTCCTCAGGTCGGTCATGCCAGCGCCGGGCAGCCTCGCCTTCGATGAAGCCGACCAGAATGCCGGGAACACCGTCGGGCGGTGAGTTGTCAAAGACTGAATTGATGTCATCCTCGCTCACGACCTGGCCGTTCAGGTTGTCATCCCGCCAGAACGCATGCGGGTACACCGCGTGGCACTTGATCACCGAGCCCAGCGGCATCCGCTGCGTGTACTGGTCGCGGGAGGCGGGCATCGGCGGCTCATACCGGATCCGAGAGGCCAGGGCAGGCGAGACCGCCACGATGACATGCCTGCCTTCGTAACGTCCCGTGTCGGTCTCGACGATCAGCGTGTCGCCTGCCTGGTCGATCTTCCGCGCCGCGGACTCGTACCTGATCTTGTCTCCCAGCCTCCCGGCCAGGCGGACCGGGATCTCCTGTGCTCCGCCCGCGAAACGCCAGACCAGTGAGCTTGCCTCGAGTTCCTCGACGCCGCCTGCGGCAGCGATGTAAAACAGCAGGTGCAGGACCGACAGGTCGGACGGTTCGACGGAGAAATAGCCCACGACCATGGAGTGAACGGCGAACTTCGCACCAGATGTCTTCAGGTTCTGCTCCATCCAGCTAGCGACAGTCTGGCTATCCCACTCCTTCGCCCGTGGCGCTTCCCATGGCGCTGCAGGCGGTACCTCGCGGGCGAGCGCATCAATCACGGCCAGGGCGTTCATGAAGTCAGCGAGATCCTCGCCCGGAACCGGGATCTCCAGCGAGCCGGAACTCCCGGCGTCATAGACGGTCCGCACCCCGTCATAGACCAGAATGTGCCGGCCGTCCTGGAAGGTGGGAAACGTCGTCACCCCCACTTCCTTGGCGAGCTGGAGGATCTGGGCCTGCCCCGGCCCGATCCACTGGCCGCCGTTGTCCACCCAGCCGCCCCCGGGCACCTGCTGGGTCCACGCCCGGCCGCCCACTCTGTCCCGTGCCTCAAGCACGGTTACCGAGTGCCCCTGCCCGTCCAGTGCCCAGGCGGCGGCCAGCCCGGAATATCCCGCACCCACGACTACGACGTCATCAATGGTCCCGGAACCCGCCATTCCCCCCACTCCTTGCCGCAATCCAGCCGAAGCAACCCGGCTGGCATTCTGTAAACCCAGCATACGACTCGGCCTTATGTTTCAGTTGCTGTGACATGGCATTCAGGG
>JBOHCO010001163.1:0-5824 GCA_050698895.1 Streptosporangiaceae bacterium | reverse complement strand
GGCGGCGGTGCCC
Source organism: Streptosporangiaceae bacterium (assembly GCA_050698895.1). Classification (GTDB taxonomy): domain Bacteria; phylum Actinomycetota; class Actinomycetes; order Streptosporangiales; family Streptosporangiaceae; genus DASUBV01. The sequence continues at coordinate 5,811 of JBOHCO010001163.1, read as the reverse complement.
ACCTCGCGGCCGAACTCGCGGCCCAGCTCCCGGCCGCGCTCGGCCAGCCGCTCGAGCCGCGGCCGGGGCGACCGCGGCCGCAGCCAGGCACTCCGGGGCGTCGGCAGGTCGGCGACCTGGCTGTCCAGCTCGCCCCGGTGGCGGGCCAGCAGGGTCGCCTCGACGCGGAACACCAAGGTCTCGTGGCTGAGCCGGCCCTCGGCGAAGCCGTCGCCCAGCTTGTCGAGCACCACCTCTCGCTCGGCGTCGGACGCGCGCGTCCGCCCGGGCCGGGAGTCCGGCAGCCAGGCCATGGCAGAAGTATGAACGCGGGGCGCGCCGCGGACAAGTACAAAGGGGACCCCGCATAGCGGACAGTCCGGGCGCGCCCTGCGATGCCGGATAGGGGTTACGGAGCGCTGGCCGAGGTCGAGGCCTGCGCGGTCACTACCGGCTGGAGCGGGAAGTGACAGGCCGCCGCGTGCCCGTTCATGCTGAACGAGTTCATCGGCGGCTCGACCTCAGCGCAGATCTCCTGGGCCAGTGGGCAGCGGGTGCGGAATCGGCAGCCCGACGGCGGGTGGATCGCGCTGGGCAGCTCGCCCCGCACGCCGCGCTCCTCCTTGGCCTGCTCGGCCAGCGGGTCGGCGACCGGCGCGGAGTCGATCAGGCCCCGGGTGTAGGGGTGCGCGGGGGTCAGGTACACCTCGTCGGCCGGGCCGACCTCGACCAGCTTGCCCAGGTACATCACGCCGATCCGGGTGGACAGGTAGCGCACCACGGACAGGTCGTGCGAGATGAACATGTAGGTCAGCCCGAGCTCGCGCTGCAGGTCGCGCATCAGGTTGAGCACCTGGGCCTGAATGGACACGTCCAGCGCGGACACCGGCTCATCGGCCACGATCAGGGCGGGTGACAGGATCAGCGCCCGGGCGAAGCCCAGCCGCTGGCGCTGCCCGCCGGAGAACTCGTGCGGGTAGCGGTCCACCGCGCTGGCCGGCAGGCCGACGTGGTCGAGCATCTCCTCGACCCTCTTGCGCTGCTCGGTGCGATTGCCGATGCCCTGGGCGACCAGCGGCTCGCGCAGGATCGTCCCGGCCCGCATGCGCGGGTCCAGCGAGGAGTAGGAGTCCTGGAACATGAACTGGATCTTGCGGCGCTCCCGCCGGTACTGGCGGCCCGAGCTCTTGGACAGGTCCCGGCCCTCGAAGGTGATCTCGCCGCTGGTCAGGCCCTCCAGGCCGACCAGCAGCCGGCCTATCGTGGTCTTGCCGCAGCCCGACTCGCCGACCAGGCCCAGGGTCTGGCCGCGGCCGATCTCGAAGCTCACGTCGGCCACCGCGCTGACGGAGCCGACCCGGCGCTGCATCACCGCGCCCTTGGTCACCGGGAAGTCCTTGACCATGTTGCGGGCCTCGAGCAGGATCTCGGCCGGCGGCGGGGCGACGATCGGCGCCGACTTGGCCTCGGTGACGGTGACCACCGGAAGCTCGCCGCGCTCGGCCGAGCCGACCGGGTAGAAGCAGGCAAACCGGTGCTCGGGCTGCTCGCCGCGCAGCACGGGCTGCTCGGCCCGGCACCGGTCGGTGACGTACCGGCAGCGCGGCGCGAACCGGCACCCGGCGGGCGGATTGGTCAGGTCCGGCGGCAGGCCAGGGATGGACAGCAGCCGCTCGCGCGTCTCGGCCGCCTTCTCGGGCAGCGCGTGAAACAGCGCCTCGGTGTAGGGGTGGCGCGGGTTGGCGAACAGCGTGGAGGTGTTGGTCGTCTCCGCGATCTTGCCCGCGTACATGACCACGACCCGGTCGGCACGGCCGGCGATGACCCCCAGGTCGTGGGTGACCAGGATGACCGACATGCCCAGCCGCTGCCGCAGGTCGTCGATGAGCTCCAGGATCTGCTTCTGGATCGTCACGTCCAGCGCGGTCGTCGGCTCGTCGGCGATCAGCAGCTTGGGGTCGCAGGCCAGCGCCATGGCGATCATCACGCGCTGCCGCATGCCGCCGGAGAACTGGTGCGGGTACTCGTTGATCCGCTCCCTGGCCCGCGGCATGCCGACCAGGTCCAGCACCTCGGCGGCCCGGTCCATGGCCTGCTCGCGGTTCACCTCCCGGTGCAGCTGGACCGCCTCGGCGATCTGCCTGCCCACGGTCATCGTCGGGTTCAGCGAAGTCAGCGGATCCTGGAAGATCATGCCGATCTCGTTGCCGCGGATGTGCCGCATGTCCTCGTCGCTGAGCTGGCTGATGTCCCGGTCGTTGAGCCGGATGCTGCCGCCGACGATCGAGCCGCCGGTGGGCAGCAGGTTCATGATCGACAGTGCGGTCATGGTCTTGCCGCAGCCCGACTCGCCGACGATGCCCAGCGTCTCACCGGGCTCGACGTGCAGCGAGATGTCATCCACGGCGTGCACCGTGGAGCGCTTCAGCCTGATATCTGTGCGCAGGTTGTCAATCTGCAACAGCGGAGCCACCAGATCACCAACCCTACCGGCGCTGGAGCCGGGTCTCGAAGGCGTCGCGGAGCGCGTCGCCGATGAAGTTGAACGCGATGCACGTGATGATGATGGCGAAGCCCGCCGGGTAGATCAGCCACCAGTAGTTCGTGCCGGACTGAATGTACGTCAGACCGCCGGACAGCATGTTCCCCCAGTCGGTCGCGGGCGGCTGGACGCCCAGGCCAAGGAAGCCCAGGCCGGACAGGATCAGGATCGAGTCGGCCACCGCGAACGTGGCCTGCACGATGATCGTGCCGATCGCGTTGGGCACGATGTGGCGCACGATCGCGCGGGTGCTGCCGCCGCCGACCACCTTGACCGCCTGCACGTACTCCCTGGTGCGCAGGCTCAGTGTCTCGCCGCGGACCAGCCGGGCCACGCCGAGCCAGTAGAACACCGCGATGATGAAGATCATGACGAGCGGACTCGGGCGGAAGACCACCGCCAGGATGACGATCACCATGATGGACGGGATGGACAGCCCGGCGTCGACGATGCGCATCAGGAACGAGTCGATCGGGCCGCCGATGAACCCGGAGAAGGCCCCGTAGAGGGTGCCGATCAGGACCGACACGATCGCGGCGGCGACCCCGACCTCCAGGGAGGTCTGGCCGCCGACCATCAGCCGGCCGACCTGGTCGTAGCCGAGGTTGTCGCAGCCGAGCAGGTGCGCTCCGCTCGGCGGGCACAGGTTCGAGATCAGGTTGGTGTGCACTTGATCGGTGTGGTAGATGTGCGGGCCCACGAAGCAGAACAGCACGATGAAGATGATCACGACGAGGCTGGCCAGCGCGAGCCGGTTCTCGGCGAACACCTCCCAGCCGCGGCGCAGCAGGCCGTGCGGCTTGCTGGCCGGACTGGCCGTGTCCACCGCTCCCGGCGGCTGCTCGGGCAGAACCGCGGTGCCCGTCTCCCGGGGATCCGCACCCGGCGGGATGATAGCCATCAGTTGTACCTCACCCTCGGATCGAGCACCGCATATCCGATGTCGGCCAGCAGGTTCCCGACGATCGTCGCCAGCGTGGCGATGAGCGTGAACCCGAGCAGGACCTGGTAGTCAACATTGAGGGCGGCGTTGTAGAAGGCCAGGCCCATGCCGGGATAGTTGAACACCACCTCGATGAAGATCGCCCCCGCGACCAGCGTGGGCAGCGAGAGCCCCAGCAGGGTCACGATCGCCACCAGCGAGTTCCTGAAGATGTGCACCCACAGCACCCGCCGCTCGCTGGCCCCCTTGGCCCGCGCGGTGCGGACGTAGTCCTGCACCAGGTTGTCCATCACCGAGGAGCGCATGTACCGGCTCCACAGGGCGTACAGGACGAACGAGTAGGCCAGCACCGGCAGCACCAGCGCACGGGGCTGGGACAGGACCGACCCGATCGTGTTGCCCTGCGGGGCGAACGGCGGGAACAGGTGGACGTCGATGGAGAACCACTCGACGAGCAGCAGGCCGACAAAGAACGTCGGGGTGGCGTAGCCGAGGAACGAGACCCCGGTCAGGACGTAGTCGCCGACCGTGTAGCGCTTGACGGCCTGGTAGAGGCCGAGCGGGATGCCGAACGCCAGCGAGACCACGGTGCCGAGCAGGACCAGGATGATCGTCTTGGGCAGGTCCTGGGCGATCAGGCTGGTGACCGACTGGTTCAGCTTGGCCGAGAAGCCCAGGTTGCCGTGCAGTATCTGCCCGACCCACTTGAAGTACTGGATGTAGAACGGCCGGTTGAAGCCGTAGATCTGGTTGTAGTGGGCGACCTGCTGCGGCGTCGCGCGCGGGCCGAGCAGGGACCGGATCGGCCCGCCGGGAAACAGGTGCACGAGAGCCAGCGTGAACACGGTCACCATGAACAGGACCAGGATGGCCTGAAGTGTCCGGCGGATCAGGAACTTGGTCATCGCGTTACCGCACCGCCTGCGGACCGGTCACCGCGTCGCGCCACCCTGTCATGAGGTCCTCCGTTCCCGCTGCCTGACGCCGCGTGGGACTGCCCGAGGCTGCCGCCGCGCCCGCGGGTGGCGGGCGCGGCGGCGGCCAAGGGCCTTGCTACTGCCTTACTACTACTCTCCGGCTACTTAATGAAGTGCCAGTACTCGGGGAGCAGGGTGTACAGCGCGTTGAAGGTAACGTTCTTCAGCTTGCTGCTGACCGCCTGGATCCCGTACGGAGCCGGCTGATAGAGGAACGGCAGCTGCTGCGCGCCATACGTGGCGTACTTGTTGAAGGTGGACAGGGAACTGCTGGTGTGCGTCGCCTCGATCAGCTTGTCCATGGTCGGGTCGGAGTAGTTACCGGAGTTCGACCCGGCCCCGGTCGCGAACAGCGGCTCGCCGGTCGGCTCGAAGCCGGGACCATTGAAGTTCCAGCCGCCGAAGTCGAACACCTGGACTGCGCACTTCGGGCCCATCGGCGCGCACGGCGCGCTCTGGCCGATGATGGTGTTGAACGTCTCCCCGACCAGGACGAGGTCGATGCCGGCCTTGCTGGCATCGGACTTGTAGGCCTGCGCGGCCGCCGTGGACGAGGCCTGCCCGGTCGCGTAGATGAAGGTGAACTTGGCCTGCTGGCCCTTCTTGATGCCGGTGCCGCACTTGGCCGGGTCCTGGCAGGTCATGACGCCGCCCTGCATGGCCCAGCCGTGGCTGGTCAGCGCGGCCTTGGCCTTGGCGATGCTGAATGGGTACGGGCCCTGCTCGCTGTTCTCCTTCTGGATCGGCGGCTGCCACTGGTTGCCCGGCGGGGTGTTCGGGGCCGGCCCCGAGGTCGGGACGGCGTACCCGCGGTAGATCGCCTTGTCGATGCCGAGCTGGTCGTCGGTCTCCTGCAGAGCCTGCCGCATGTAGAGCTGGCGGACCATGAAGCCCACGGTCGGGTTGTTGAAGTTGGGCTGGGCGTAGATGATGCCGAACGAGTAGAACGGCTCCAGGTTGTAGGCGCTGCCCAGCGGGTTGCTCGGCGGCAGCACCGCGGTTCCGGCCCGCGGCGGCAGGTCAGCCGACGGAACGTAGCCCACGTCGACCGACCCCGCCTTCAGCGCGGTGTACTCGGTCGTGTCGTCGGTGTAGGGCAGGAACTTCAGGGTCGCGATCGACGGCTTCGGAGCGCCGGAGTAGGCCTTGTTCGGCACCATCGACACGTTGCCGGACGCGCTGTAGCTGGACAGCTTGAACGGCCCGTCGACCACCGACCACAGCTTGCTGGTCGCGTAGGTCGCGGACTGCTTCGACTGCGCGGTCAGGAACGCCCAGACCGCCTTGCACTTGGCCCAGTGGTCAGCCGCGGTGTCCTTGATGCAGCCGCCGCTGCCCGGCGCGCCGGTCAGGCTGGTGACGTCCCAGGA
>JBOHCO010001162.1:0-1497 GCA_050698895.1 Streptosporangiaceae bacterium | reverse complement strand
CCCGCGCGCTGCACGGTCACGGTGATATGCGCGGAACTAGCGGAACTAGTCGTCATGGCTCCAGCCTCCCAGACCCGCGGGCCGGCCAGGTCGTTCTCATGATGTAGTCAGACGGCTACGATCAGCCACGGGGGAAGGGGGACTTCCATGAAACCGAACCTGGCTGGAGCCGCCGCGCTCGCGGCGGCGGCCGGCCTGGCCGCCGGCTGCGGCAGCAGCAGCAGTACCACGGCCTCGACCACGACCGGCTCGCAGGCCATCGCGGGCACGGTCTCGGGCCCGGCCGCGGTGGCCAATCAGGCCACCGTGCCGCTCACGCTCAAGGGGCTGGTGAACACCACCGGCTCGATCAAGCTGATCAGCAACAGCCAGCAGAAGATGGCGACGATCACCACCGGGCAGGGCAACCTGGCCGTCACGCACACCGCGGGCCACACCAGCACCCGGCTGCTGAGCACCAAGACCTGCAAGTTCGCGGTCGGCGTGCGGGCCACCTACACCGTGATCGGCGACAAGAGCACCGGCAAGTTCAAGAACGCCAAGGGCAGCGGCAACGTGACGCTGCTCTACACGGCGAACCTGCCCAAGAAGTCGGACGGCTCGTGCAACGTGAGCAGCAACGCCCGGCCGCTGCCCGGCCACGCGCGGGTGTCGTTCGCGGCCCGGGGCCCGCTGACGCTCCGGCACTAGCCCGCGTCAGCGACCTGTCGGCGCGGCGTAAGCGCCGCCGCCTCGCCGGCGTGTCAGGCCGGGGCGGCAGCCTGGCCGCATGACCTACCCGATAGTCGCCGAGGGCCTCGTCAAGCGCTTCGGGAACACCGTCGCGCTGGACGGGGCCGATCTCGCCGTCACCACGGGCTCAGTGCTGGGCCTGCCGGGACCCAAGGCATCGGTGAGCCGGCCCGCGGTCACCACCCGGCCGCTGTCCAGCGCCAGCCGGATCAGCAGCGCGCGCAGCCGGGCGCCGCGCACCTCGGCGCCGGCCACCTCCAGGCGGACCCAGCATGGCTGCCTGCGCACGGTCGATTCTGCCCGCTTGTTATAACAGCGCCCCCGGCAGCAGGCCCGGCCCGGCCTGGCCCGCCCCGCGCTGGGGGCCGGCCCGGCCGGGCCCGCCGCGGGCGATACGCGGCTTACATGCTTTCCGGGATTCGGGCCGCGCGGTCCGTCACTAGCGTCAGGTGGCATGAGAACGCACGGGCGAGCCGCGCTCGCCACCGCCACATTGCTGGGCCTGCTCACGGTGCTGGGCACCACCAGCCCGGCCTTCGCCGCCCGCCCGAGCCTGTCCGGCGGCATCAAGGGCTCGCCGCAGCCCGAGCTCAAGCCGTTCCGGATCGCCCCGGCCACCTCCGGCGGGAGCGTCGCCATCGAGCCGGACGGCAGCCTGGTCGTCGCCTACGGCATCAAGTCCGGCAACGGCAAGACCGCCGTCTGCGTGCTGGCCCGCGGCGGGCACGCCTGCACCCACGGCGGCCCGGTCGACCTGACCCCGCT
>JBOHCO010001161.1:0-1133 GCA_050698895.1 Streptosporangiaceae bacterium | reverse complement strand
GCCGGCTCGCGCGGGTCGTCGCCGACGCGCAGCACCCACAGCCGCCCGTCCAGCGCGAACACGACCGTCCGGCAGTCCGCGTCGGCCGAGTAGGCCACGATCCCGTCTGCGAGCTCGTACGCCCGCTGGCGCCGGACGCGCTCGGCCTCAGGCACGTCACCCAGGGCCGAAGTTCCACGAGGCCGCCGGATCGGCGGCCAGCCGCTCCCGTCCTCCCCCGGTGTCCCCCGCACCCTCGTCCAGGTCCAGCCGCCAGAGGCACGTGACCGGGTCTTCACCGCCCCTGGTGCGGAGGAACAGCACCCGCGTGCCATCCCGCGAGACCGTCACCGCGCGCGGAACACCCAGCGTGAACCGCCTGGTCCTGGCCAGCTGCCGGGGGAAGTCATCGATCGCCACGCCGGCACTCTGCCACGCGGTCCCACCGCCGCACGACGGATTTAACCAGTCCCAGGACGCGGGCCGCGCGCACCACTCTGCGTTACACCTCAGTACAGAACATGTCCGCGAGTCTCGCTTGCTGCACGCCGGCGCCGGTGCGACGATCCTCACCACGCACCAGGGAGGATGCCATGGCGGCCAGGCTCGGCAACGTGACCTTCGACTGCGCCGACGTCCTGACGCTGGCGGCCTTCTGGTCGGCGGTCCTGGGCCGCCCGATCGATGAGCACAGCAGCGAGTTCTTTGCCTCCATCGGCGGGGCCGACGGGGAGCGGCGCGAGCCGGCCTGGTACTTCAGCAAGGTGCCCGAGTCCAGGCAGGCCAAGAACCGCGTCCATGTGGACCTGGTGAATCCCGACCCGGCGGCCGTCGACGAGCTGGTCCGGATTGGCGCCACGGTCACCGGCCAGCATCAGCTTCCGGGAGGACGCCACCGCTGGACCGTGATGCAAGACCCCGAAGGCAACGAATTCTGCATCGCGGCCAGCAGCTTCACCGGCTGAATCAGCTCGCCGAGTCTCCTGATCCGTCCATCACGCCCGGCCTCTGCCCGCCTTCCCCCAGGGGTTCGGCTCGGTAAGGGTGTCACGTGGCAACGATCGTGGCCGCTAGCGCGATCCGGTGATCCCTGGTCCAGGGCGGTCCCAGCGCTGCCCGCGGTCCGTGGAGCACCGGGTCGGCTCGCGCGCCGA
>JBOHCO010001160.1:0-4220 GCA_050698895.1 Streptosporangiaceae bacterium | reverse complement strand
CGCTGGACCGGGCCGCCCCGGCCACCGAGGCGGGCAGCGCCCTGGCCGGCGTGCGCGAGCTGGCCCGGCTGGCCGTCCGCCGGGACCGGATCATGCTCCCGGCCTGGGTGTACGTGGCCGCGCTGATCACCGCGGAGATCGCCTTCGGGCTCAAGAAGCTGTACCCGACCGGGGCCAGCCGCGAGGCGATCGTGGTCACGGTCGGAAAGAACCCGGCCCTGTCCTTCCTCTACGGGCAGCTGCACGGCAGCTCGCTGGGCGCGCTGACCGACTGGCGGTTCCTCACCTACGCCGCCGTCTACACGGCGCTGATGAGCGTGTTCCTGGTCATCCGGCACACCAGGGCCGACGAGCAGGCGGGCCGCCTGGAGCTGACCGGCTCGGCCGCGGTCGGCCGGCAGGCGCCGCTGACTGCCGCGCTGGCCGTGGCCTTCGCGGCCAACGTGGCCGTCATGGTGCTGATGGCCGTGGTCCTGATCGCGGCCGGGCTGCCGACCGCCGGGGCGGTCGCCTTCGGGCTGGCCGCGGGCGGCTGCGGGCTGGTGTTCGCCGCCGTGGCCGCGGTGACCGCCCAGCTCAGCGAGACGGCGCGGGGGGCCAGGGGACTGGCCTTCGCGGTGCTGGGCGCGGTCTTCCTGCTGCGCGGCATCGGCGACTCGGCCGGCGTCCATGGTCCGACCTGGCTGTCCTGGCTGTCCCCGGTCGGCTGGTCGGAGCTGGTCCAGCCGTTCACCCACCCGCGCTGGTGGGTGCTGGCGCTGCTGGCCGGGGCGGCGGCCGCCCTGGCCGGGCTGGCCTACGCGCTGGCCGCGCACCGCGACCAGGGCGCCGGCCTGATCCCGGACCGGCCCGGCTCGCCGCACGCCGGGCCGTGGCTGCGCGGGCCGCTGGGGCTGGCCTGGCGGCTGCAGCGGGGCAGCCTGCTCGGCTGGACCGCGGGCCTGTTCGTGGAGGGGGCCGCGGTCGGCGCGGTGGCCAAGGGCATCGGTTCGCTCTTCGGTAACAACCCCGGCCTCAAGCAGGCCTTCGAGCGCATCGGCGGCCAGGCCGCCCTGACCAACGCCTACCTGGCCGGGGTGATGAGCCTGGCCGGGCTGGTGGCGGCGGCCTACGCGGTGTCGGGCGTGCTGCGGCTGCAGGCCGAGGAGAGCGCCCAGCGGGCCGACCCGGTGCTGGTCACGCCCACCGGGCGGGTCCGCTGGGCGGTCAGCCAGCTCGCGGTCACCGGGCTCGGCGCCGCGGTGGTGCTGGCCGCGTCCGGCCTCGGCACCGGGCTGCTGTACGGGGCGCGGGCCGGGGACCTGGGCACCCAGGTGCCGCGGCTGCTGGGCGCGGCCCTGGTCCAGCTGCCCGCGGTGCTGGCCGTGGCGGCGGTGGCGATGCTGGTCTACGGGCTGCGGCCGTCGTGGGCGGTGGCCGGCGGCTGGACGGCGCTGGGGCTGGCCACGCTGATCACGCTGTTCGGGCCGGCGCTGCGGGCCGGCCAGTGGCTGCTGGACATCTCGCCGTTCAGCCACGTGCCCCGGCTGCCGGGCGGGGTGCTCAGCGCGGTCCCGTTGCTGTGGCTGACGGGGTCCGCGGTCGCGCTGGCGGCCGTGGGCCTGGCCGCCCTGCGCCACCGCGACCTGGGCTGAGCTGGGGGGTAGCGGGCTGGGGCGGCTGGGCCTGGGGGTTACTGGCCGGCGGGCGGCTTGGTGAAGCCGGCCAGCAGCTCGGCCAGCCGGACCTTGGTCTCCGCCGGGGTGGCGCCGAGCTCGGCCAGCAGCCGGGCGCCGGGAGCGTCGGGGTCGCGGAGCAGGCCGAGCAGGATGTGCTCGGTGCCGATGTAGTTGTGCCCGAGCTCGAGCGCCTCGACCACGGCATCCCGGAGTACGGCCTGGGCCGGCGCCGACCAGCGCAGCCGCTCCCCGGCCGGTGTGGTGCCGGCCGGTGTGGTGCCGGCCGGTGTGGTGCCGGCCGGTGTGGTGCCGGCCGGTGTGGTGCCGGCCGGTGTGGTGGCGGCCTCGGTATCGGTCTCGGGCGCGGCTGGCACCGCGGCCCCTGTGGCCCCTGTGGCCCCTGTGGTCGCCGTGGCCCCTGTGGTCGCCGTGGTCGCCGTGCCCCCCGCGGCCGCCGTGGCCTGCTCGACCCGGTCGCGGCTGATGCCCATCGCGGTCAGCGCCTTGGCCGCCAGCCCCTCGGGCTCGGCGAACAGCCCGGTCAGCAGGTGCTCCGCGCCGACCTCGGCGCGACCCTGGGCCCGGGCGGCGGCGTCGGCCGCCACCAGCACCGCGCGGGCCCGGCTGGTGAACCGCTCGAAGGTGGGCGGCTGGTGGCCCGCGATCAGCCGGTCGGCGATCGGGCCGGAGAACCGCTTGTGCACGGCCTGCTTGCTGACCCCGAGGGCCGCGCTGATCTGCGACCAGGACCGGCCGCCGCGGCGGCAGCGGTCCACGAAGTGGCCGAGCAGGGCGTCGCTGGTGGCCTCGAGCTGGCCGACGGCGGCCGAGGCGGTGGCCAGCAGGTCCAGCGGATCCTCGCTGGGGGAGTCCTGCCGTACGGTGTCGATGAGCTCCTGAAGGCTGGGTGGTGGCGTCATGCGTCAACCATAGGTTGACGCCGCTTGAGCCGTCAACCCAGAGTTGACGATCTGGGCCGCTGCAGCCCAGCCGGGCGCCCCCGCGCGCCCCGGCGCCGCCGCCTGCCCCGATAGTCCCTACCGCCCCTCCCGCCCTCGCCCAGTGCACGGCCAGATACCGGCTTTCGGTTCGCCGCAAAGGCGCCGTTCATGATCACCCGGACTTTTCAATCATAGTGACTGAAAAGTCCGGGTGATCATGAAACGGGCTAGCGCCGGGCGCGCGAGTTCGCCTGAGGCGACATCCACGGCCAGGTCGGGCGGGCTCGGCCCGGCGGAGAAGGTTAGTTGCTGAGCAGCAAGCATCGGCAGGCATACAGGCATACTGGATGTGATGAACGTCGCCGAGATGACTTACGGCCGCCGGATGCTGATCCTGGCCATCTGCTGCATGAGCCTGCTGATCGCCGGCCTGGACAGCACGATCGTGAACGTGGCGCTGCCCTCGATCCAGCGCGAGCTGCACGCCTCGGTGTCCGGCCTGCAATGGATCATCGACGCCTACACGCTGGTGCTGGCCAGCTTCCTGATGCTGTCCGGGTCCACCGCCGACCGGATCGGGCGGCGGCGCACCTTCCAGACCGGGCTGGCCGCGTTCACCCTCGGATCCCTGCTGTGCAGCCTGGCGCCGAGCCTGGGCTGGCTGGTGGCGTTCCGGATGCTCCAGGCGCTCGGCGGCTCGATGCTCAACCCGGTCGCGATGTCGATCATCACCAACACCTTCCTGGAGCCCAGGGAGCGGGCCAGGGCCATCGGCATCTGGGGCGGCGTGGTGGGCATCAGCATGGCCCTGGGCCCGGTGGTGGGCGGCCTGCTGGTGGACACCGTGGGCTGGCGGGGCATCTTCTGGGTCAACATCCCGGTCGGCCTGGCCGCCATCGCGCTCACCGCGATGTTCGTGCCCGAGTCCCGCGCGCAGCATCCGCGCCGGGTGGACCCGGTGGGGCAGGCGCTGGTCATCATCACGCTGGCCGCCCTGGTCTACGGGATCATCGAGGGGCCGGGCCGGGGCTGGTCCTCGCCCGGGATCATCGCCTGCTTCGCCGCGGCCGTGGTCGCGCTGGCCGGCCTCATCGTGGTCGAGTCCCGCCGCGACGAGCCGCTCATCGACCTCCGGTTCTTCCGCAGCGCCCCGTTCTCCGGCGCGACGCTCATCGCGGTCAGCGCGTTCGCGGCGCTGTCCGGCTTCCTGCTCCTCAACACGCTCTACCTGCAGGACGTGCGCGGCTACTCGGCCCTGCTGGCCGGGCTGTACACGGTGCCCATGGCCGTCATGACCATCTTCTGCGCGCCGCTGTCCGGGCGGATCGTCGGCAGCCGCGGGCCGCGGCTGCCGCTCGTCCTGGCCGGGCCGTGCATCGCGGTGTCCGGCCTCATGCTGACCCGGCTCACCGCCACCACCCCGATGGCCTGGCTGATCGCCTCCTACGTGATCTTCGGGGTCGGCTTCGGGCTGGTCAACGCGCCCATCACCAACACCGCCGTGTCCGGCATGCCCCGCGCGCAGGCCGGCGTGGCGGCGGCCATCGCCTCGACCAGCCGCCAGGTCGGCGGCTCGCTGGGCGTGGCCATCATCGGCTCGGTCGTGGTGTCCGCGCTGACC
>JBOHCO010001159.1:0-3580 GCA_050698895.1 Streptosporangiaceae bacterium | reverse complement strand
CTGCTCAGCGGGGAGCGGACGGCGCTCGGGCTGGCCAGCGCGTCGGGCCGGCCGCTGCGCCGGGGTGACCCGATGAGCGCGGGCTTCGGCTACTGGGGCAGCAACATCGCCCGCGGCGGGTTCCTGGCCGGCTCGGCCGCGGACCTGCCCGCGGCGGCGGCCGACTACGTGGCCCGCCTGGTGGCGCCGTACTTCGCCTGCGCCTGCGCCTGGTACGAGACGATCGGCATCGGCGTCACCGGCGGGGAGCTGTTCGAGCTGGTCCGCAAGCACCTGGGCGACCCGTTCTTCGGCGTGCACCTCAACCCGGGCCACTTCATCCACCTGGACGAGTGGCCCAGCTCCCCGGTCTACCCGGGCTCGGACGTGGCGCTGGGGTCGGGGATGACCTTGCAGCTGGACATCATCCCGGCCACCGGGACCGCCTACCACACCACGAACATCGAGGACGGCGTGGCGCTGGCCGACGAGGCGCTGCGCGCGGAGCTGGCCGAGCGCTACCCGGACCTGTGGCAGCGGGTCGGCCGCCGCCGCGAGTTCATGGCCAGCGCGCTGGGCATCAGCCTGCGGCCCGAGGTGCTGCCGCTGTCCAACCTGGCCGGCTACCTGCCTCCCTTCTGGCTGGCCCCGGACCTGGCCATGCGCCGGGCCTGAGCCCGGCCGGCGGCTCGGCGGGGAGCCGTCGGCCGGGCTCAGTTAGCGGCAGCCGGTCAGCCGCCTGCGACGCTCAGCTTCCTAGGACACTCAGCCGCCTACGACACACGGCACGTCCCACGGGTCGTAGCTCTGGCAGACCGCCGCCGGGTTGCGGAAGATGCCGACCGACGGCAGCGCCACGCCCTGGGAGCTGAACAGCGTGAGGTTGGCGTTGGGCGTGCCGACGCCCGAGCCGGGCTCCCAGCCCACGCCGGGGATCCACTCCGGCGCCCAGTAGAACAGCCCGGCGCCGAGCCCGTCGGGGACCTGGGCCAGGATGGACAGCTCGTCGCTGATGAACGAGAGCTGGCCGCCCGGGCTGGCCGGGTAGCCCGGCGAGAGCTGGCTGGTCTCCCAGACGAAGTTGCCGGTGCTGTCGCCGATCGGGCTGTTGCCGTTGGCCAGGGTCCACGGGTACTGGGTCTCGGCGATGATGATCGGCTTGTGGAACTGGGTGGCCAGGGCGTCCACGTTCTGCCGCATCGCGGAGATGGGCCCGTGGAAGAACGGGTAGTAGGACAGCCCGATCACGTCGAACGGCACGCCCCGGCTGACCAGGTTCTGGTAGAAGGCCTGGCTGAGCTGGTTATTGCCGCCCTGGTCGTAGTGCATCATGATCAGCAGCCGGTGGCCGGGCGGGTTGCCCGCCTGCGCCCCGGCCACGCCGGCCTTGAGCAGCTGGGCCAGGTTGTCGTAGCCCGCCCCGGTGCTCGGGTCGACCTCGCCGACGGGCCACAGCATGCCGTTGCGGATCTCGTTGCCGATGGCCGCCATGTCGACCGGCGTGCCCTGCCGGGCAAAGGCCGAGATGACCTGCTGGGTGTAGCTGCGCACGGTGGCGGTGAGCTGGGCCAGGTCCTGGCCCGCCCAGGCGGCCGGGATGTTCTGCTTGGACGGGTCGGCCCAGAAGTCGGAGTACTGGATGTCCAGCAGCAGCTTCATGCCGGCCGCCTTGATCAGCCGGGCCAGGGCCAGGTCGCTGGCCAGGTCGTTGTAGCCGGGCGGCGGGTCGACCCACAGGCGCAGCCGGGCGTAGTTGGACCCGTTCTCGCGCATGATCGTGACCGGGTTCTGGGCCCGGCCGTGGTAGGTGAACGTGGCTCCGGCGGCGAGTTCCTGGGGCGTGAACGACAGGTCCGTGCCCAGGGCCATCCCGGCGGCGGCCGGGTCGGGGCCGAACATCCGGAACTCGCCGATGCACACGTCGGCGCCGGTGTCGCTGTAGACGGTGACCTGGGCGTAGCGGGCCCGGGTGCCGCGCGGCAGCGGGAAGTACATGGGGTTGCCGGGGTCTAGCGCGATGTTCTTGGCCGCGGGCACCGCCTGCCAGTCGCCGGCCTGGCTGGCGACCTGGATCGTCGCGCTGGCCGACGGGCTGGTGGCGTCCAGGGTCAGGCCCAGGTCACTCAGGTCGCGCACCTGGCCCAGGTCCACGGTCAGGGCCCCGGTCCACGACGAGGTGCACCAGTCGGTGCCCGCGTCGCCGTCGATGGCGCCGGACGCCGGGTTGGCCGACTCCGAGTTCGTCGCGCTGGCCTGGCCGGACAGCGCCCAGTCGATGGTCGGGCCGGGCTGGCCCCAGTCGGCGGCCGTAGTGGTCCGGGCCGGGCCGGACAGCCCGGCCACCATCGGCAGCGCGATCACGGCGGGCAGCGCGGTGGCCGCGAGGCGCCGTCGTAAGGCGTGCCCCCCGATTCTGAGGCTGAAATAGCGGCGTGTACGCGGGGAGGTGTCCATGGCGTTCTCCGTTCAGGCGGATCTGCGATCACGCGATCGCGCAAAGCCGGACTCATCCGGACAGTAGATCCGCCATCCCGGTGTCGGCAATGGCCGAATTTTTCAGGTCATCGTGGTCAGGGGGGCCGGGGCGGTGCTGCCCGGCGGCACCGGGCGGCGCGGAACGAACATCCACGCACAGAGCGCGATCAGCGCGGCCACCAGCACGCAGTAGATCCAGAACGCCGCCGTCAGGCCCGCGGTGATGGTCAGGCCCTCCCTGGCCTGGGCCGGGGTCAGCCCGAACTGGAGCGAGGCGGACTGGGCCAGCTGGACCGGGGCCGAGATGGCCTGGGCCAGGAACGGCACGATCGCCGCGGCCAGCAGCACGGCGCCCTCGCGGACCGGCCGCCACAGCGCGGCGACGACGACCACCGCCACGAACAAGATCATCACGATGAGGTCGGCGGCGATGACCGGTCCGGGGTTGGCGAAGGCGTTGCCCGCCGTGTAGTGATGCAGGGTGCCGTTGGCCTCCCGGACGGTGAAGCTGTCCCAGGACGGCGCGAACGCGATCGCCGCGCCGATGGCGATCACCGTGGCCAGCCCGAGAGTCAGCAGCCGGCCCGAGCCGCGCGGCCGGGCCGGCCAGCTGACCGGCGGCAGCCACAGGGCCATCACGGCGCCCGCGGTGGCCAGCAGCCAGCCCAGGAAGCTGAGCACCAGGCCGCCGCCGAGCAGGTGCGCGCCGCCGGACATCACGGTGCCGAGGTCAGCCAGGAACAGGCCCAGGGTCACCACGCTCACGCCCGCGGCCAGCAGCGCCCCGGCCCGCTGGCGCCCGCCGCCGAGCAGCAGGAGCACGGCCGCGGCCAGCCAGGCCAGGAGGTAGATGACGTGCGGCACCAGGTTGGAGCCCACCGAGACCAGGCTCGACCCGCCCACGTAGCTCGGGAACAGGCCGATCAGGCCGGCCAGCACGCCGCCGGCCAGCAGCGCCGAGGCCGTGATGGCCTGGGTGCTGGTCCGGGCGCGGGCCTTGACCGGCTGGCCGTAGGACGGCTGGCCGGGCTGGGTGACCGGACCGGGCTGGGTGACCGGGCCGGGCTGGGTGACCGGGCCGGGCTGGGTGACCGGGCCGGGCTGGGTGACCGGGCCGGGCTGGGTG
>JBOHCO010001158.1:0-8486 GCA_050698895.1 Streptosporangiaceae bacterium | reverse complement strand
GCCCTGACTGGCGCTGCCCTGACTGGCGCTCTGCTGACTGGCGCTGCCCTGACTGGCGCTCCGCTGACTGGCGCTCCGCTGACTGACGCTGCGTTGACTGGTCACGGGCCTGCTTGTTATCTGTCATGCCGCCAGGCTCCGCCGGGCCCGAGCCCGCCGCGATCGGGAAACCGCCCGCGCCTGGGGATGGCCGTCCCGGTGCACAGGCCGGCTAATTGCCTTGACTCAGTCACCGCCGCCGAGGCTCGCCACGGCGCGAGTTAGGCACCCGTCCGCCCGGGGTAGGGCCGACCATATGTCAGCGACCGCACCAGAGCCCGAGCCGACGCCGGTGCCGCAGCCGGCTCCGCCCGTCCCTGACCCGCTGCCGCCTGACCCGGAGCCGACTGCGCCGCCGCGCCCGCTCCCGGAGCCCGACATCCCGTCCCCGCTCCACCCGGACTCACCGCCAGCCCATCGGGACCCGGCCCCAGCCGAGCCACCCGACGGCGCCAGACCGAGCGGTCGGGCCCGCCGCGCCTCCGCGGAAGCGTCAGAGCACTTGCGTGACGCACTTGCCTGAGACGTTCCGCGGAAACGTCGTCGGACCCAGGTGATCGGCTCCTCCGGCGCAGCCGGCCATCCGGCCGGGCCCGCGCTCGACCCAGCGGCCACCGCAGCAGCGGACCACTAATTCCGGGCGGGAAGCTGCCCCTCCAGGAACCGCGCCACCAGGCCGCGGACCACGGTCGCCATCGAGAACCCGTGTTCTGCGCACCAGGTCCGGAGCTGGGCGTGCTGCTCGGCCGCGAACCGGACCGGCACCACCTGCTGCGGCCCCGACGGGCCGCCCGCGGCCTGGAGGGACAGGATCTGGGTGCTCACGTCGCGCAGCCGGGCGGGCAGGTGACCGGTCCCGTAGTCGGAGGCCAGCCCGCGGCTGAGCAGCCACGTGTAGACCTCGTCGCGCTCGCCGTCGGGCAGCATCCCGACGGCCTTGACCAGGAGCCGGACCGCCTCGCGCGGCGATCCGGCTGGCCCGCCCGCCGACGGTGACAAGCCTGGCTGAGCGGCGGGGTCCGGTGCGGGCTGGCCGACGGGCTGAGGGTCTGATTCGGTCATGGCCGCCTCCGCGGGAACCTGCGATATCGCCGAGGTATCACGATACCGGCGCATCCACGCCGGAATAACCGCCGCCAGAGTCAACCGGCCGGGCCCGAGGGTCAACCGGCCGGGCCCGAGGGCCAACCGGCAGGGTCAGAGGGCCACGCCGAGCAGGGCGTCGACCGCGTCGCGGACCAGCGCGCCGGGGCTGCCCGCCACGGCCAGCCGGGCCTGACCCGGCTCGGCCGCCGAGCCGCCAGCGTCAGCCCGCCCGGCCGCGAGCACCGCCTCGGCCCAGCCGTCCACGACGGCCAGGGCGCCAGGGGCGTCCAGGTCCTCGGCGATGCGCTCGCGGATCCCGGCCAGCACCGGCTCCCCGCCCGGCCAGCCGGACTCCGACCCGACAGACTCCAGCCCGACAGACTCCGGCCCGCCAGCCAGGGCCACCGCCGCACGCCACCGGGCCAGCCGGTCCTCCGCCGCGGCCAGCCCCTCGTCGGCCCAGTCCCAGTCGCAGCGGTAGTGGTGGGCCAGGATCACCAGCCTGATCGCCATCGGGTCGACCCCGGCCTCCAGCAGCCGGGACACGAACACCAGGTTGCCCAGGGACTTGGACATCTTCTCCCCGCCCAGGCGCACCATGCCGGCGTGCGCGTAGCGGCGGGCGAACACGGACGTGCCGAGCCGGCTGCCGTCGGTGTTCGGGCCGTGCGCCACCCGGGCGTGGGAGGCGCTCATCTCGTGGTGCGGGTAGACGAGGTCGGAGCCGCCCGCCTGGACATCGAACGAGACGCCGAGGTACCTGGTCGCGATGGCCGCGCACTCGACGTGCCAGCCGGGGCGGCCGGGGCCGAAGTCGGACGACCAGGACGGCTCGCCGGGCCGGGCGGTCAGCCAGACCATGGGGTCGAGCGGGTCCTTCTTGCCCGGCCGGCCGGGGTCGCCGCCGCGCTCGGCGGACAGCTCGGCCATCTGGTCCGGGGGCAGGCCGGACACCACCCCGAAGTCCGGGTCGGTGGCCCGGGCGAAGTACACGTCGCCCTCGAGGTCGTACAGGGCGCCGTGCCGGGTCAGCACCGCGTTGAACTCCTCGATCAGCGCCATGGCCTCGACGGCGCCGACCAGGCGGGCGGGCGGCAGCACCCGCAGCGCGGCCATGTCGGTCCGGTACCGGGCGATCTCGCGATCGGCCAGCTCGCGCCAGTCCTCGCCGTCCCGGTCGGCCCGCTCCAGCAGCGGGTCGTCCACGTCGGTGACGTTCTGTACGTAGGTGACCTCGTGCCCGGCGTCCCGCCAGGCCCGGACCAGCAGGTCCCAGGCGACGTAGGTCGCGGCGTGGCCGATGTGCGTGGCGTCGTACGGCGTGATCCCGCAGGCGTACAGCCGGGCGGCCGAGCCGGGCGCCGCCACGGCCAGCGCCCGGCCGGCCGTGTCCCAGATCTTCGTCTCCGGAGCCTGTCCCGGCAGGTCAGGCACGGCAGTGTCGGGCCAGGTGTGCATATGCGTAGGTTATCGTCGCGCCTGCGCCGGACCGGGATCCGGCCGGCCAGCCGGCCGGGCCAGCTCGAATGAGTGCGCGAGCTCGATCAGCCGCGGCTCGCTCCAGGCCGGGCCGACGAAGGAGATCCCGACGGGCAGGCCGTGGACGTCCCCGGCCGGCACGGTGACGGCCGGGTAGCCGGAGACCGCGGCGGGGCTGGACGTGCCGAACGTGTGGTGATCGCCGAGGGTGTGGTCGGTCAGCCAGGCCGGGCTGCCGGTCAGGCTGATCACGGCGTCGAGCCGGTGGGCGCTGAGCGCGCCGTCCAGGGCGGCGCGGGCCACCCGCCGGGCCTCCGCCCTGGCGCTCTGGTAGTCGGCGTCGGCCAGGTCCCCGCTGGTCGCCTCGGCGGCCTCGAAGATGTCCTGGCCGAAGTGCACGAGCACGGTGGCCGCGTGGCTGGCGTTGTACTCGATCAGGCCGGCCAGGCTGCCGGGATGCTCACCGGGCAGCCCGGCCAGGTAGGCGTTGAGGTCGTGCTTGAACTCGTGCCGCAGGGCCACGTACTCGGGCTCGAAGATCTTCACGGCGTCGGCCAGGTCCACCGGGTCGATCACCTCGGCCCCGGCCGCGCGCAGCAGCGCGACCGCCGCATCCAGCTCGGCCACGGTGGCCGGGTTGGCCGACTCCGAGCCCTCTCGCCACAGGCCCAGCCGGGCGCCGGCCAGCGTGCCGCCGTTCAGGTAGCCGGTGTAGTCGCCGGGCAGGCCGGCCGCCTGGCCGGTCGCGGGGTCGGCGGCGTCCGGGCCGGCCATCGCGCCCAGCAGCAGCGCCGCGTCGGCCACGGTCCGGCCCATCGGCCCGGCAGTGTCCTGGGCGGCGGAGATGGGCACTATGCCGGACCGGCTGACCAGGCCCACGGTGGGCTTGATGCCGACCACGCCGCAGGCGGCGGCGGGCGACACGATCGACCCGTCGGTCTCGGTGCCCACGGTGAGCGGGGCCAGCCCGGCCGCGACCGCCGCCGCGGAGCCGGAACTGGAGCCGGACGGGTTGCGCCCGGTCCCGAACGGGTTGGCCGTCTGGCCGCCCAGCGTGCTCCAGCCGCTGCTGGAGAACCGGGACCGGAAGTTGGCCCACTCCGACAGGTTGGCCTTGCCCAGGATCACCGCCCCGGCCGCACGCAGTCCCGCCACGCAGAAGGCGTCCGCCGCGCCGGCCCCGGCCAGCGCAGGCGAGCCCGCCGTGGCAGGCTGCCCGGCGACCCCCACGTTGTCCTTGATCAGGACCGGGATGCCGTCCAGCGGCCCGAGGGCCTGGCCGGCCCGGCGCCGCGCATCGCTGCGCGCCGCCTCGGCCGTCGCGTCCGGGCTGACCGAGATGACCGCGCACAGGTCCGGGTTGAGCCGCTCGATCCGCGCCAGGTAGAACGCGGTGAGCTCGGCTGCTGTGAGGGCCCCCGAAGACAGGGCCTGGCCGAGGGCCACGGCGGTGGCCGTCCCGGCGTTCAGGCTGGTTCCGCCGATGGCCTCGGCCAGGGATATACGGGATTCGCTGTTAGACACCACCGCAGTATCGCCGTCGGCCGCGCACGGAACCAGATCCGGCGGGTCGTCATCACATCCGGGTTCTAGACTTCGGCGGGTGACGACACTCATGGGCCAGCTGGAGACCGGGCCCGCCCTGGACCGCCCCGACCTGCTCGCCGACCCCGTGGCCAAGGCTCTCACCGAACTGGACCTGGCCGATTCCGTCTGGGTCGCCGAGATCGACCCCGACCTGGCCGACACCGCGGCGTTCTGCGAGCGCTACGGCGTGGCCCCGGCCGAGTCAGCCAACTGCGTGGTCGTGACCGGCCGGCGCGACGGCCAGCCCCGCTACGCCGCCTGCATGGTGCTGGCCACGACCAGGGCCGACGTCAACGGCCTGGCCCGCCGCCAGCTGGACGTGCGCAAGGCGTCGTTCGCGCCCATGGACGAGGCCGTGTCGCTGACCGGGATGGAGTACGGCGGCATCACCCCGATCGGCCTGCCCGCGGGGTGGCCGGTGCTGATCGACGCCGCGGTGGCCGCCACGCCCCTGGTCGTGGTGGGCAGCGGCCTGCGGCGCTCCAAGCTGGCCGTCACCGGCGCGGCCCTGACCAGCCTGCCCGGCGCCGTGGTCCTGGACGGCCTGGGCCGCTAGGCCGCGAGCCAGGAAGAACCCCACGCTCCTTAACAAGGGTCGCCCGGGCCTACGGCAGCCACGACACCTTGCCGACCAGGGCGGCGTAACCCACGAACGTCACCGCGTCGATCAGCGTGTGCGCGATGATCATCGGGGTGCAGCGGCCCCAGCGCTTGTACAGCGCGCCGAAGATCAGGCCCATGATCATGTTCCCGATGAACGCGCCGAACCCCTGGTACAGGTGGTAGGAGCCGCGCACCACCGCGCTGAGCAGGATGGCCTTCCACGGCGTCCAGCCGATCTGGTCCAGCCGCCGCAGCACGTAGGCCAGGATCACGATCTCCTCGAGCAGGCCGTCGTGGGCCGCGCTGAGCAGCAGGACCGGGATCCGCCACCAGATGTCGGGCAGGTCCTCGGGCACGATGTGGAGGCTGATGCCGAGGTGGAACGCCGCGATGTAGAGCAGCAAGCCCGCCCCGCCGATGACCGCGGCCAGGACCGCGCCCCGCGCGATGTCCTTACCCGGCTGGCTGGCGTCCAGGCCGATGTCCGACGGCCGCTCGCCCGACCGGTACAGCAGGTACAGCACCAGCAGCACGGGCGCGAGGGCCTCGGCGATGAAGGCGATCTGGTAAGCGAGGTCCAGCCAGGGGTTGGGCGCGGCCGGGCCGACCAGGGTGGCCGCCTGGCTGGACAGCGACTTAGTCTCGAGCAGCGAGCCGATGAGGCTGAGCAGCGCGTTAAGCGCGCTCGCCCCCAGTGACAGGGCCAGTACCGCGAAGACTTCCCAGCGCAGCAGCCGGGGCGGTGGTAGCCGGAGGCTGGTGTCCTCCTTCTCGGTCAGAGCCACCCCTGGACTGTAGTCGCTATGCCAGCCTCGTCTGGGCCGGGTAATCTTCCACCTTTGCGGCGTTCCGTGCCGTTACGGTAACCAAGGTGGGCCATGTGAACCGAGCAGGTGATAGTCCGGCGGCGGGCGGATCGGTCGCCGCCGCGGGCCCGACCACTCCGGCCGCCCCCGAGCACGACGCTCCGGCCGGCGACATGCCGGCCGGCGACACGCCGGCCACCGACACCCAGGCCACCGACACCCAGGCCAGCGAACCCCCCGCCAACGGCGGCCAGGCCCCGCAGCGGCGCACGCTGGCCGACCGGCCGTTCGCGGCCCACCTGGTGCTGATCGCCGCCTACCTGGTGGCCAGCATCGTGGTGACCTGGCCGCAGGCCACGTTCGCGTTCCGCGGCCGGGTGCCCAACGTGCGCGACGTGGCCAGCTATGTCTGGAGCCTGTGGTGGCTGGCCCACCAGGTGGTGCACCTGGGCAACCCCTGGTTCACCGGCTACATGGCCGCCCCGGTCGGCATCCAGCTCGGCTTCGACACCCTGATGCCGCTGCCGGGCCTGATCATGACGCCGATCACGCTGCTGTTCGGGCCGGCCGTCTCGTTCGGCCTGCTCACCATCGTCGCCCCGGCGCTGCTGTGCTACGCCATGTACCGCGCGGCCCGGCTCTGGCTCGGCCAGGCGGGCGCCATCGCGGCCGGGGCGTTCTTCGGCCTGGCCAGCATGATGGCCTGGCAGAACTGGTACCACCTCAACATCACCCTGGGCACGCTGTTCCT
This sequence comes from Streptosporangiaceae bacterium, assembly GCA_050698895.1. Classification (GTDB taxonomy): domain Bacteria; phylum Actinomycetota; class Actinomycetes; order Streptosporangiales; family Streptosporangiaceae; genus DASUBV01. Next base: position 2,135 of record JBOHCO010001158.1, on the reverse strand, counting down.
GCCGCTCACGCTCGAGGCGGCCGTGAGGTTGCGGCGCAAGCCCGGCCGCGGCCCCGCGGTGGCGCTGGGCCTGATCCTCGGGGCCAGCGTGCTCACCAACCAGGAGTCGGCCGCCCTGGCCGTGCTGCTGGCCGTGGCCATCCTGCTGCCCTGGCTGATCAGGGCCGTCGTCCGCCGGTCCGCGCCAGCCTGGGGATTCCCCGGCGTGGCCCTGGCCGCCGTGATCGCGCTCGTCGTGGCCACCCCTCAGTTCATCGCGATGATCGTGCAGGCCGGCCAGGGCGGGGCCAGCGCTCCCGCGGACCGCCTGGCCCAGACCTACGGCAAGTTCGGCGTCGGGCTGCCGACCTTGTTCTCTCCCTCGCCCCGGCTGGACTACTGGCATCTCGGGCTGTCCCGGCTGACCGTCGATTACCGCTACGACCAGCCCCACGAGGCCCTGGCCACCTTCGGCTTCGTGCTGACCATCACCGCCCTGGCCGGCCTGGCCGTCAGCTGGCGGCGGCAGCCCGGCCTGCGCTGGATGGCCCTGCTGTGGGCGGTGGGCGCCGTCCTGGCCCTGGGCACCACGCTGATCATCGGCAAGACCACGCTCGTGCCGCTGGCGGCCCGCTGGCACGGCGCGGTGGTGTCTCAGCTCATGCCCTACACCTGGCTGATCCGCATCCCCGGCCTGTCGGCCCTCAGGGAGCCCGACCGGCTGGCCCTGCTCGGCCTGGTGGGGGCGGCCGTGCTGGCCGGGGCGGCGGTGCAGTGGCTCAGCCAGCACGCCCGGCCGCTGATCGCCGTGGTCGCGGTGGCCGCGTTCCTGGAGGCGGGCTGGGCGGGCACCGGCGCGCTGATGCCGGTCACGATGCCCGCCGTGGACAAGCCCATCGCGGCCGATCATTCCCGGTCGATCGTGGTCGACGTGCCATTCGGCCTGCGCGGCGGCATCCTGCTGCGCGGCCTCACCTTCCCGGCCCAGGCCCTGATGCTGGCCGTCGAGGACGGCCATCCGCGCGCGGTCTCCTATACCTCCTGGGTTCCGCAGCCCACCAGTCACGGGATCATCGTCGGCCACGCCTTCTACCGCTGCCTGGGATCGGCCCAGTCCCGCTGGCGAAAGTGCGCCGGGGCCCGGCTCGAAGCGGCCCGCCAGGATCTGCGACGGCTGCACGTCGGATGGGTACTGGTATGGAATGCGGACCACCCGCGGGCGTCGGTGACCCAGTACCTGACGAGCACCGGATTCCACGTCGCCTACCGGGCCGACGATGTGACCGTGTGGCGGCCCGGCCAGTAGTTACTGGCCCAATCTGGTGCACGAGGCGGACACGGTGAGCGGTAATCTCTCAGGAGGCGGTGGGGCTCGAACCTGTTACTGGCCGGTCGGCCTCAAAGTCGGCCGGCCCGCGTCAGACGCGGCGCTGTCCGCGGCGCGCGGAGTGACCGGGTTCAGCCACCGGAACCGTGCCTGTCGCGGTCGGCCGTCTGCCAGCACGGAAATCCCGGGGGAACAGCCAGCGATAGCGCACAGCGACAAGGTGGGCTCATGAAGCGAGCGGGCCGCGGCCACTGCGGCCAGGTCGACTCCGGACACGCCGCGGCGGCGCCCTTGCGTGCTGCCGCGGGGCTGGAGGCAGCCCGTTCCCGTCTGGGCGCTGGACGCCCGGGCCATTCGAGGCAGTCATGAACCCGGGCCGCGCGCAGGCCACCGGCCCGGGCCGGGAGGCGGCGCAGACACCGGGCACGGACACGGGCACGGCTGCGGCTGACCCGGTCGCCGAGAGCAGCGAGCCGGACCTGGCCGCACCGGGCACGGTCAGCAAGCGGACCGCGGCCGCCATCCTGTCCCGGCTGCGCGCTCCCGCGGTGCGCGGGCCTGCCGCCGATGCCGCGCCGTCGCGCCGCCGGGGCCGGGTGGTGGGGTGGCACCTGCTGCTGCTGGGCTGTTTCATCGCGGCCGGGATCGGCGTCACCTGGCCCATGACGGCCAAGCTGGCCGACGGCCAGCTGCCGTGGAACCCCGACGTGGCCAGCTATGTCTGGGCCCTGTGGTGGGTGGCCCATCAGGTGGCGCACCTGGGCAACCCGTTCGCCACCACGTACATGGCCGCCCCGGTCGGCATCCAGCTCGGCTTCGACACCCTGAT
>JBOHCO010001157.1:0-1220 GCA_050698895.1 Streptosporangiaceae bacterium | reverse complement strand
CAGCCCGTAGTACTTCCGGTAGATGTTCAGGATCGGCAGGATCAGCAGGTCGGCGAAGATGAACGCGGTCACGCCGCCGAAGCTCAGCCCGTCCTTCCACAGCACGGCGGCCAGCGGCACGTTGCCGATCGAGCAGACGAAGCTGAGCATGGCCACCGCCGGCCCGACCAGCGGTCCCCAGATCGCCGCGGCCACCGGGTGCCCGGTGATGAAGAACGCCCGCCAGAAGTCCGGCGGCACCCAGGCCGCGATGGCGCCCGCGATGAGCAGGCCGATGACCAGGTCGCGCAGGATGGCCGCCCACTCCATCACGAACACGTGCGACACCGAGGTGAACCCGTCGCCGGAGGCCAGGCGGCGCAGCAGCGAGCCGCGGGCGCGCACCGACATGTCCATGGCCGCGTGCCCCTCCATGGATCCGGCCAGCCCGCGTTCCGACTGAGCCCGGGCCTCGGTCAGCAGCCGCTGGCGGAGGAAGACCCGGAACGCGAGGGCGACAAAGATGATCATGAACGGTCCGCCGACGAACTCGGCCGCCGTGAACTGCCACCCCAGCAGCAGGGCCAGGATCACCCCGAGTTCCACGACCAGGTTGGTGGAGGCGATCTCGAAGGCCATCGCCGCGGTGAAGCTGGCCCCCTTGCGCAGCAGCGACCGGGCCAGCGCGACCGCGGCGTAGGAGCACGACGAGGACGCGGCCCCCAGGCCCGCGGCCACGGTGAGCGTGCGGGGCCGGTCGTCGCCGAGCAGCCGGACCACGGTCTGCTTGGACACCAGGGCCTGCACGATGGCGGACAGCCCGAAGCCGAGGATCAGCGCCCAGGTGATCTCCCAGGCCATTGATCCCGTGATCAGCAGCGCGTGCCCGATGGCCGTCATTTCTCCCTGCCTCGCCTGCGGGGCCCCACCCACCGCCCCGACCCACTCCAGCGGCGCCGCGCCCCTCCGGCTCGGCTCTGTCTAGGTATACCCCAAGCGGGTATCGGTCTCCAGGCGGCGGGCCGGCGGGAGTAATGGCGACTATCTCCATTGACTTTATAGACAATCGCGGTAAGGATAGGGCCATAACGTCTCCCTCCCGTCGACGAATGAGGTTCTCGCGTGTCCGGATCCCGAGCCCCGACGCTCACGCCCGAACAGACGGCCGGCCCGCCCGCGGCCGCCGATGCCGCGGTGGCGGTCGCGCCGGCCGCCCCATCGCCGGCCGCTGCGTCCCGGGC
>JBOHCO010001156.1:0-5864 GCA_050698895.1 Streptosporangiaceae bacterium | reverse complement strand
GCGCACGCGGACAACGCAAACGTCGACAAGGCGCACGCGGACGAGGCCGCTGGCGGCGGGGGCGACGCGGACCAGGCGAACGGTGACGGGGCGGACGAGGCTCCGCCGCCGCGGGCGGCACGGCCGGTGGTCAAGGTCACCGGCGACCGGGCTGTCGACCGGCCGCTGCGAGTGGTCGAGCGGGCGCTGCGGAGTCAGCCGGGGCGGGGCGCGGACGGCTGGCGTGGTGAGCGCGTTGTGGTTGTGCCCGGGGGGCACCGGCCCGGCAAGCCGGACCAGCTTCAGCGGGACCGGGCCCGGGCGCGGCTCCCGGTGGAGGGGGCCCGGCGCATCGTCGTGCTGGGCTGCACGCGGGGGGCGGGCCAGACCACCACGGTGCTGCTGGCCGGGGACATGCTGGCCAGCCTGCGCGGCCAGCCGGTGGCGGTGCTTGACCTGAACCCGGGACGCGGCTCGCTGAGCGACCAGGCGGCGGCGATCCCTGGCCTGGTCCAGGGGTCGGCGGACACCGTCGCCGGGTACGGGCTGCCGGAGGCGATCGGCAGTCCGCCGCCGGACACCGGGCTGCAGGTCATCAGCGGCAGCGCGGCGGCCGCCGGGGGCGACGATGCGGGGCGCATCCTGGACCTGGTCGCGGCGCGGTACCCGCTGACGATCGCGGACCCGGCGGCGAGCTACGTGCCGCGGACGCTGGACGTGGCGGATCAGCTGCTGATCGTGGCGCCGGCCAGCGCGGAGGCGCCGGGGGCGCTGGCCATGACGTTCGAGTGGCTGGAGGCACACGGCCACGGGCGGCTGGCCGCGACGGCGATCACGGTGCTGAACGGGGTCAGCGGGCCGACGGCCTCGCACGTGGAACAGGCGGCGAACGTGGCCAACGGCCGATGCCGGGCGATCGTGAAGGTGCCCTGGGACAGCCACTTGAAGGAACTGTCCCAGGAACGCGGGCCAGACGCCGACCACGCCGACGCCAGCAGCACCCATGTCAGCAGCACCTATGTCAGCAGCACCCATGTCAGCAGCAGCCGTTCCAACAACCATCACAGCCATCCGGCCACGGGCGACGCCGGCGCCACGCTGCCCGCGCCCGTCGGGCAGCAGGGCACCAGCCTGCTGGGCCCGGCGCTGACCCAGGCCTACACGGCCCTGGCGGGCGTGCTCGTCGCGGGTCTCGCCGACCCCGGCCAGTTGCGGAGCGCCCGGGTATGAGCACGAGAACAGCCGGCCGCAGCCGGATCGCCGTCCGGTACTTCGACGACCGGATCCTGCTGACCGAGGCGCACGCCTGGGCGTACTACCGGCTGCCCACGGTGTCCTACGAGTACACGACGCCGGCCGAGCGGGAGGCGCTGGCCACCAACATCACGGTGGCCCTGGCCGCGATCCGGATGGCGGACGCGGAGGTGCACCTGCGCATCGGCCACCGTTCGTACCCGGCGGCGAAGTGGGCGACGAGCCTGGACGCGACATCGGACGGCGGGCCGGGCTGGCACGACTACCTGGACGAGATGTACCGCCACGTGTGGGCGAAGGACTTCTGGACCAAGGAGGTCTACATCGGGGTCCGGCTGGGCCAGCGCGGGGTCCGGGCCCAGCTGTCGGGCGGCGTGCTGGCCTCGTTCATCAGCGCCTACCGGGCGGGCGAGCAGGCGCTGGGCCTGGAGGACGAGTCGGTCTCGGCGGGCGAGATCACCCGCTGGACGGAGCAGTCGGAGCGGCTGGGCCGGGCGCTGCGCTCGAGCACGCTGGTGGCGCGGCACGCGACCAGCGAGGACATCGCCTGGCTGTTCCGGCACACGCTGACCGGCACGGTGGCCGACCCGCCGCCGTCGGCGACGCCGCGGCGCAAGTGGGGCGCGGGTGAGATCGAGGCCCTGCTCGAGGGCCAGGTGCACAACGGCCGGACGACGCTGCGGCTGGAGCACCCGGGCGGGGAGTCGCACGCGGCGTTCCTGTCGTTCGCGCGCTTCCCGGACGTCATGTACTTCCCGGAGGGCGAGCCGTGGCTGCACTACGCGGACGCGCTGCCGTTCCCGGTCGAGGCCAGCCTGCGGATGAAGTTCATCGCGCCGGCCCGGGCCAGCAAGGACGTCAGCCGCCGCCTGGCCCACGCCAGGGACATGGACGCGCACATCAGAGAGGCCGGGGCCGAGCTTCCGATCGCGCTGGCCGAGCAGATCGAGGCGGCCCGGCTGCTGGAGCACGGCATCACCAAGGAACGGCTGCCGTTTGTCTACGGGTGGCACCGCCTGATGGTGGCCGCGCCGACTCGCGAACTGTGCCTCAACCGCGCCGAGGCGGTGATCGAGCACTACCGGGATGCCGGGATCGACGTGGTCAACTCGACCGGCGACCAGTTCTCGCTGCTGTGCGAGTCGCTGCCGGGAGACCGGGTCCGGCTCAACTCCTACCTTCAGCGCCAGCCGCTGTACACGATCGCGGGCGGGATGCCGACGGCCACGGTGGACCTGGGCGACCGGGCCGCACCGGACGCCGGGTGGATCGGGCCCTACATCGGCGAGACGCTGGGCCGGGCCCGGTCGGTGGTGCACTTCGACCCGCTGGTGGCGGCGGCGCGGAACCGGCCGACGGCGGTGGCCATCACGGGCGAGCCGGGCGGCGGCAAGACGACCCTGGCCCTGCTGCTCATCCTCCAGCTCGCGCTGCGTGGCACGACGGTCGCGGTGATCGACCCCAAGGGCGACGCGGAGTCGCTGGTCGCCCTGCTCCGGCAGCGCGGCCGGCAGGCGCGGGTGCTGCCGCTGGGCAGCGCGGCGCCGGGCCTGCTCGACCCGTTCTCGTTCGGCGACGAGCTGGCCGAGCGGCGGACCATGGCCACGGAGACGCTCCGGCTGCTGCTGCCGCGGATGAGCGAGGAGCGGGAGAGCGCCATGATCCAGGCGGTGGCCGCGGTGGCCGCCGAGAAGGAGCCCAGCCTGGGCAAGGTGGTCACCCGCCTGGAGAAGTCGGCCGACCCGGCCTCGGTCAACCTGGGCGCAGTGCTCCGGGGCATGTCGGAGATGCGGCTGGCCAAGCTGTGCTTCTCGCCCTCGGGTGGTCAGGGCATCGACGCCCAGGGCTGGACGACGGTGTTCACGCTGGCCGGGCTGACCCTGCCGGACGCGGCCGTCCGCCGCGACGACTTCTCCTACGAGCAGCGGCTGTCGGTGGCGCTGCTGTACCTGGTGTCGCAGTTCGCCCGGCGGCTGCTAAACGGGATGGACCGGCGGCTGCCCAAGGCGATCTTCCTGGACGAGGCGTGGGCCATCACCTCCACGCCCCAGGGGGCCAAGCTCATCCCGGAGGTCTCCCGGATGGGCCGGTCCCGCAACACGGCGCTGATCATGGTCTCGCAGAACGCGCGCGACCTGCTGAACGAGCAGGTCACGAACTGCATCTCCAGCGTCTTCGCGTTCCGCTCGTCGGAGCGCACCGAGGTTGCCGACGTGCTCTCGCTGCTCGGCGTGGAGCGCTCCGAGGAACACGCGGCGAGCCTGCGCACGCTGGGCAACGGCGAGTGCATCTTCCGGGATCTGGACGGCCGGGCCGGGCGTATCGGCATCGACCTGATCTCGGATGACCTGCGCCGCAGCCTGGATACCAACCCGACCAGGGCACGACCGGGCGACGTGCCCGTGGCCTCGCCGCGGGGCGAGCCCGACCCAGCCCGGCACGACATCAGTCCAGGGGATCCGGGGGGCCGGTCCCCGAACCCAGCCCAGCCGGGTGCTGGCTAGCCAGCGGCAGTGACGACCTAACCCCCAGGAGCCCCCTAACATGCCACGCCTGTTCCACGTCCCCCGCAAGGTCGCGCTTGTCCTGGCCGTGCTGGCCGCCGTGCTGGCGATCCCGGCCAGCGCCCAGGCCGCGCCGCACGCGCACGCACAGCCGGCTGCTGCGCATCACACCAGCGCGGCGGTATCGACCGCCTCGACGGCCGCCAGCACCTCGAGGACGTCGGGCAACTCGGCCTTGTTCGGGCCCTGCTCGGTTCCGGGCATCAACGCGATCGCGGGGCTCCTGGGGTTCTGCTCCAGCGGAGAGAACATCCTCAGCCCGCTGAACAACATCTGCTCGCCGTCGCTGCCCGAGCCCGAGCCGGCCAACTCGGGCATCGACGCGATGGTCGCGCCGCCGGCCAGCGGCAAGCAGCCCAAGACGCTCTACGACGAGGACGGCGTGGCCGGCGACTACTGGGCCGCGACCAACCTGGGCTGCTCGGACATGACGTCGCTGATCGGCAACAACGTCGCGGGCATGATCTTCGACGTGGCCAAGTCGCTCGACCGGGTCACGATCACGGTGTACCAGTCGGCGGCCGGCGAGGGCATCCTGAGCTGGCTGAGCAACGTCACCAACAAGCTGATCTCCAGCCTGGGCCGGGCCATCTACTTCCCCTACCTGGCCGTGGTCGTCATCCTCGGCGCGATCTGGCTGGCCTGGCAGGGCCTGATCCGCAAGCGGGCGACCCGGACCATCGAGGGCACGATCTGGATGGTGGTGGCCGCCGCCGCGGCGATCTTCCTGATCGGCGAGCCGGCCGAGGTGACGGGCGTGGGCCGGGGCGTGTCCGACGGCATCAGCCAGGCGCTCAACGTCGCGTTCGCCAAGCTGCCGAGCCCCGGGCCGGCCAACTGCGTGCCGATCCGCAAGGGCGACCCGCAGTCGGCCCCGGCGAACTTCGCCTACACCTCGGGCAGCTCGGTGGTGGACCAGAACGCGAACGAGCTGTGGACCGTGCTGGTGTGCAAGCCCTGGCTGGACGGCGAGCTGGGCACGGCCAACTTCTCGGCGCCGAACGGCAAGCCGACCGTTGTGAACGCCTACGCCCGGCAGCTGCTGTGGGCCCAGGCTATCTCGGTCAACGAGAAACCGACGTCCAGCCTGATATCGGCCAAGCAGGCGACCTACGCCGGGATCGCGACCAGCCTCCAGCACAAGTTCCCGGCGGTGTATCCGCTGTTCCAGGGCAAGCAGTGGACCACCCGGATGGAGATCGCGTTCGCCGCGCTGTTCGCGTCCGTGGTCGCGGGCGTGCTCATCCTGCTCATCTCGGTGACGCTGATCCTGCTCAAGCTGAGCTTCCTGCTGTTGCTGGTGGTGGGCCCGTTCTTCCTGCTCATCGGCACGCATCCGGGGTTCGGCCGGGTGGTGGCCCTGCGCTGGGTGGAGATGCTCATCGGCGTGCTGCTGAAACAGGCGGCCGTCGCGCTGGTGCTGAGCGTCCTGCTGTACTGCTACGCGCTGATCATGGGCACCAGTGACGCGGTCCTGCCCTGGGCGCTGAAGATCCTGATGATCGCGCTGGTCACGGTGGCCGCGTTCATCTACCGCAAGCCGTTCACGCACCTGTTCTCGGCGGTGGGCTACGGCGTCATCGGAGCGCGCGACCGGGCGGACGCAGACCTGGCCCGCGCGGGCAGCACGCTGCGCAACAACACGAGGTCGGCCGCCACCCTGGCCGTGCCCGGCTTCGCCGCCTACCGCGCGGCGCGCTGGGCCCGGCAGAACCCGGCCCAGGCCGCGGCCCTGGCGACCAGCGCGGCGACCGCCGCCGGAGTGGGCGCGGGGGTCGGCGCGGCCGGCAAGGCGGCGGCCGGCAAGACGGCGGCCGGGATGGCCGCGAACGGGGCCGACGCGGAGTCGGCCGAGTCGTATTCGCTGCCCGAGGACCAGACAGCGGCCGCCGCGGCCGAGGGCGGGGCTCCGGGCCGGGTCGGAACGGCCGCGCGGGCCAGGGCCTGGCCGACGGCCAGCGCCGACGACACCGCGGGCCGCCAGCCGCCGCCGCTCAACCTGCCATCCCGCAACGGCGCCGGGGCGGCGGTGGCGGCGCCGGCGGCCAGGACCGAGAACGGCACGGC
>JBOHCO010001155.1:0-2261 GCA_050698895.1 Streptosporangiaceae bacterium | reverse complement strand
AGGTTGACCACGTCATGGACTCGTTTGAGGCGCTGCGGCGGCGGGAGGAGAAGCCGCAGAACTTCGGGGAGTTCCGGACCAAGCGCCTGATCCTGGAGCGCTACGAGGCCATGGCAGAGGCGGAACGCACCGGCACCGCCTATCAGACCATCCTCGACCCGCCGCCCGGCCAGGGCCCGCGTCACCCGGCGAGGTAGGCACACCCGATCTCCGCATCCGAAGATGGGCAGAGCCCCGCCAGTCTGGTATGAGGACCAGCCACCGGTCGCCTGTGCGCCTGAGTTCGCCGCGTTGCCGACCGCCAGCGACCGAGACATCGAGCGGCGTTGCCGCCGCTATATTCCGGTGGGCAGCGGTCATCCCGGTGAACGACCGTCGCGCACTCTTGCCACAGCCCGGCCGACCGGAAAGCCTGAGCTACACGCCGATCTGCCCGTCTCGGATGCCAGCCAGGAACGCCTGCCACTGGCTCGGAGTGACGGTCAGCTTCGGGCCGTCGGGGTCCTTGCTGTCGCGCACCGCGACGACGTTAGGCAGGTTGCGGGCCACCTCGACGCAGTTACCGCCATTGCCCCCGCTGAAGGTGCTCTTGCGCCAGATGGCGCTACTCAGGTCGGTCATACTCACCAGCCCACTTCAGGATCAGGTCTCGTGATGCGGCCCGGGGCAGGGCCTCCGACCTCAGATTATCGAACATCAGCATGAGTCGGCTGATCGCGGCACGGCTCTCCACGATGTACCCCTCGTAAGCCGTCTCCAGGTAACCGACGCGCGCCGCGTCGTCCACATCAGCGATGGCGAAGGCTCCCAGCAGCGCGTAGTGAGCGCCTGCGCTGTAGGGGAGCACCTGGACGTTGACGCTGGGCCGCTCGGACATGTCGGCGAGGTGCAGGAACTGGTCATGCGTGATCTTGGCGTCCGCGGACTGCCGGTGCAGCACCGCCTCGTCAATCACCACCCATAGCAGCGGTGGCCCGGCCCGATCCAGGATCGCCTGCCGCTCCATCCGTGCGGCCACGAGATCGTCGACCTCGGCCTCGGTGGTTTTCGGGAGGGTAGCCAGGACGGCCCGCGCGTAATTCTCGGTCTGGAGCAGTCCGGGCAGCAGCGAGTGCTCGAACAAGCGGAGTTGCGTGGCCGTGGCCTCGATGTCGGCGTAGGGGCGGAACCAGGCGGGCAGCGGGGCCGTGCGGGCGTGCTGCTGGAGCCGGGCGAACGTCCCCGACGTGGCGAACTCCTCGTCGCAGCGCTGGGCGAAGTCCAGCGACGGGGCGCGGCGGCGGCTCTCCACCATCGCCACCAGCGACGCGCTGTAATTGACCCGGGCGCCTAATTCGTCCTGCGACACGCCCGCCTTTTCCCGCGCCGCGTGCAACTCGGCGGCGAACAGCGCCAGCCCTGACTGATCCTCACGGCTCCCCGTCATCTGCTCACATCCCCTGCACGCATCCTTGTTTCGTATTCCCGACTTTAGTCCGCCGCGCCATCGTGGGAAACGTCATTAAGACAGCACCGCGGAAGCCGGAGGCCATGAGCATCGGGACCAGCACCGCGCACGCCTGCTCGCGGACACCCGCGCCCGCGTGCGCCCCGGAGCCGGGCGCCGCCGCCGGCTCTGCCGCCCGGATCTGGCCGCTGGCCAGCTACCTGGCGCTGGCCGCCTTAGTCACGGCCCCATCTGCTGGTCGTGCACATGTCCGGCGGATACTCGCGGAATGGGGCCTCTGCCACCTGGCCGACGATGCCGAGCTTCTGGTCAGTGAGCTGGTCACCAACGGGGTCCGGGCGTCGCGGCCGGGCGATCCGGTCGGCCTGCGGCTGCTCGCCGACCAGGAGCGGCTCATCATCGAGGTCTGGGACCACAGCCCCGGCCTGCCCCGGCCACGCCACCCCGATCAGTGCTCGCCGGGCGGGCGCGGCTTCAGCGTCATCGAGGCCATCGCCGGCCGCTGGGGATACCGGCGCGTGACGGCCAGCCTCAAGGTCGTGTGGTGCGAGCTCCCGGCCGGCGCCGCGCAGGGAAGGCAGTAATCGTGCATGTCCTCGAGCCCTCATGCTCGGTGCGGTGCCTGGAGGCCGAGCTGTCCCGCGGCACGTATCACGCCTTAGTCATCGGAATCCCACGGACTTCCGCGACGGTCGGCGACGTGCTCGGCCTGTACCGGCAGGGCCGGCTCGGGGACATCTACAACATCAGCACGGGTCGCATTGGCGAAATAAGGCGAGCTCTGACCCGCGCCGGGCTGCTGAGCGCGCCGCCA
>JBOHCO010001154.1:0-9882 GCA_050698895.1 Streptosporangiaceae bacterium | reverse complement strand
CTGAGGGACCGGCCCGATCCGGGCATTACCTCTGTCCGTAATGCCGCCCGCCGTGATCGCGGAACTTCGTCGGCGATATTCACTGACGGATTACCGGGATCATGAGGCCGTCGCGGTGCAGTGGGTTAGACGGCGGAGGCGGGGCGGAGGGTGGCGGTCTGGGCCAGGGCTCGGGCCTCGGCCAGGCCCGGCGCGCTGGCCGTGCCGCCGGCCGCCCGGGTGGACAGTGCGCCGGTCGCGCAGCCGAGGCGGGCCGCCTCGGGCAGCGGGAGGCCCAGGGCCAGGCCGGCGATCAGGCCCGCGTTGAAGCAGTCCCCGGCGCCGGTGGCGTCCACCGGCGTCACCGGGGCCAGCTCGGCCCGGTGCCACCGGGAACCCTGCGCGCAGAGCGCGCCCCTGGCTCCCAGCTTGACCACCACGTCCGGGCCCCAGCTGGTCAGCACGGCCGCCGCGGTGTCCAGGTCGGGCGCGCCGCTGATCCGCCGGGCCTCGCCCTCGTTGGGCAGCAGCAGGCTGGTCCGGGCCAGCACGTCGCGGAGCTGGGCGCCGCCCCAGCCGCCGGCCGGGTCCCAGTTGGTGTCCAGCGAGGTCACCGCGCCCGCCGTGCGGGCCGCCGCGAACAGCCCGGCCAGGCCCGGCCCGAGCGTGTGGTCGAGCAGGAAGTACGAGCTGACGTGCACGTGCCGGGCCCGGGTCAGCAGCTCGACCGGCACGTCCGGCGCGGCCAGCGACGGGATCGTGCCCAGGGCGGTCAGGATGGCCCGGTCGGTCCCGCGCGACAGGGCCACGGTCATCCCGGTGGGCTGGTCCTCGCGCACCGTGATGGCCGCGGTGTCCACGCTTTCCCTGGCCAGCTGGGTCAGCATGAACTCCCCGGCCGCGTCGGCGCCGACCACGGCCACCAGCGCGACGCTGAGCCCGAGCCGGGCCGCGGCCACCGCGGTGATCGCCGCGGACCCGCCGATGACCAGGGCGATGCTGCCGACCAGCTTCTCCTCCTGGCCGAAGGCCGGCGTCACGTCCCCGCCGACGACCAGCACGTCGGGGTTGCAGTCACCCATGATCACCAGGTCATGCGATGGCGACGTCAACGCCCGCCTCCTTCAGCTCGGCCGCGGCGGCCGCGGCGATGCCCGAGTCGGTGACCAGCACGTCCACCTCGCGGGCGGTGCAGATGCGGGCGAACGCGTGCCGGCCCACCTTGGAGCTGTCGGCCACGATGACCACCCGGCTGGCCCGCTGGGACATCAGCCGGTTGATGCTCGCCTCGCCCTCGTGGTGGGCGGTGGCCCCGGCCCGGGCGTCGATCCCGTCCACGCCCAGGAACGCGATGTCCAGCGTGACCTGCTCCAGCACCCCGGTGGCCAGCGGCCCGGTCAGCTCGTAGGAGTGCGGCCGGGCCACCCCGCCGGTGGTCACGATCTTGATGTGCTGGCGCACCGCCAGCTCGGTCGCGATGTTCAGCGCGTTGGTGACCACGGTAAGCGCCGGGGACGGCGCGCCGGAGTTCAGGTCCGGGCGGACGACCAGCGCCCGAGCCACCTCGGTGGTCGTGGTGCCGCCGTTCAGCCCGGCGATCTGCCCCGGCCGGACCAGCCCGGCGGCCAGCGCGGCGATCCGCTGCTTCTCCGACGGGTAGCGCTCGGTCTTGTAGCGCAGCGGCAGGTCGTAGGTGACGCCCCTGGCCACCGCGCCGCCCCGGATCCGGGTCAGCATCTGCTGGTCGGCCAGCTCGTCCAGGTCCCGCCGGATGGTGGCCTGCGACACGCCCAGCGCCTGCGCGGCGGGCTCGACCTGGAGCTGCCCGTCGGCGCCGAGCAGTTCCAGCAGCTCGTTCCACCGCCGGTACCGGCTCACCGGAGCATCACCTCGCTGGCTCAGTGCCTGGCTCCGATCACCCGGGCGCCGATCTCCTGGGCTCCGATCACCTGGAGCAGGCGCGCCACCTCGGCCGCGATGGCGTCGCGGCCCGGCCGCTCGTACTTGCGGGGGTCGACCAGCGCCGGGTCGGCGGCCAGCCGGCCGCGCACGGCCGCGGTGAACACCTTATTCAGCTGGGTGGCAATGTTGATCTTCGTCATGCCCGCGCGGACCGCCGCGGCCAGCGTGTCGTCTCCGATCCCCGACGAGCCGTGCAGCACCAGCGGCACGGTCAGCCGGCGCCGCAGCCGCGTGATCAGGTCCAGGTCCAGCACGGCGTCGCGGGTCAGCATGGCGTGCGAGCTGCCGACCGCCACGGCCAGCGCGTCGGTCCCGGTGGCCTCCACGTAGGCGGCCGCCTCATCCGGGTCGGTGCGGGCCTCCGGCGCGTGCACGCCGTTCTTGCCGCCGATCTCGCCCAGCTCGGCCTCCACCCACAGGCCGCGGTCGTGACACCACCGGGCCACCTCGGCCGTCGCGGCCACGTTGTCCGCGTAGGGCAGCACCGAGGCGTCGAACATGACCGAGCCGAAGCCCAGCTCGGCGGCCTCCCGGACCAGCTCCTCCTCGGTGACATGGTCCAGGTGCAGCGCCACCGGCGTGGCCGCCGACGCCGCGATGCGGGCGCAGGCCGCGCCGATCGGGCCCAGCGCGCCGTGGTAGCTGACGCAGTTCTCGCTGACCGCCACCACCACCGGCGTCCCGGCCGCCTCGGCGCCGGCCACGATCGCCTCGGCGTGCTCGATGCCGATCACGTTGAACGCGCCCACCCCCAGCCCGGCCGCGCGGGCCGGCCCGACGATCTCGGCCATGGACACGACACTCACCGGGTCTCCTCCGCTCGGTTCACGGTCACCCCGGCCAGCACCCGGGCGTAGTCACCGGGGCTGAACTCGCCCGCCACCGGCGCCGCGGCCGCCGCGGTGCCCAGCGCCGCCGCGTTCCGCAGCCGCTCGGGCCAGGGCTGGCCCAGGACCAGCCCGTGCGCCAGCCCCGCCGTCACCGCGTCGCCGGCCCCGGTCGGGTTGCTGAACACCTCGCCGGGCGGCACGGCCCGCCACGCGCCCTCGGCGGTGGCGGCCCACAGGCCGGCGGCCCCGAGCGAGACCACGACCGCGTCCGGCCCCGACAACCGCAGCTGGGTCGCGGCGTCCGACACCGCCCGCAGGTCCGGCCCGTCCGCGGCGGCGATCGCCCGGCCGGTCAGCGCCTCCAGCTCGGCCACGTTCGGCTTCACGATCGCCGGCCCGGCGGCGGCGCCGCGAAGCAGCGCCGCCCCGTGGGTGTCCAGCACGGCCGGCACCCCGGCCGCCGCCGCCGCTGCCACCAGCTCGGCATAGGCGCCGGCGGGCAGGCCGCGCGGCAGGCTGCCGCTCAGCACCACGGCCGCGCTGTCGGCCAGCGTCTTTTCATAAGTAACAAGGAACGCGGCGTACTCGTCCGCCGTCACTTCCGGTCCCGGCTCGTTGAACAACGCCGTGGCCCGGTGGCGGGTGTCGACCACCGCGAACGTCCGCCGGGTCTCGCCGCCCACCGGGGTGAACGTGGCCGGCACCCCGAGCCCGGCCAGCGCCGAGGTTACCTCCGCGCCGGTACCGCCGCCGGCCAGGCCGAGCACCCGCGCCTGCGCCCCGATGGCCAGCAGCGTCCGGGCCACGTTCAGGCCCTTGCCGCCGGGGCGGACCCGGACCCGGCCGGGCCGGTTCACCCCGGACCAGTCCACGCCCGCCACCTCGTGGGTGATGTCCAGCGCCGGGTTCAGGCAGGTAACCGTGATCACGAGGCCGGGCACCTCAGCGAGATAGCGGGGGGAGCAGGATGACCGAGCGGCTCAGGTTCCGCGGCCGGTCGGGATCCAGCCCGCGCTCGGCGGCCAGCGCCACGGCCAGCCGGTGCACCCGGACCAGCTCGGCCATGGGGTCCTGCGGGCTGGCCCAGATCGTCCCGCCGGCCGCCTCCACCTCGCCGGCCAGGCCGTCCGGCGCGGGCCCGAGCACCCAGACCACGCTGCCCTCGCCGGTCACCGCGACCGGCCCGTGCCGGTACTCCATGGCCGGGTAGGACTCGGTCCACATCCCGGCCGCCTCGCGCAGCTTGAGCGCGGCCTCGTTGGCCAGCCCGTAGCTCCAGCCGGTGCCCAGGAAGGTGAGCTGGCGGGCGGCCAGCGCGGCCGCGGGCAGCGGCTCGGCCAGGATCTGCTGCGCCGCGTCGGCCACCGGGCCCATGTCCTGGCCCAGGTGGGTGCGCAGCAGGGCCAGCTCGGAGGTGGCGAACCTGGTCTGCACCACCGACTCCTCGTCGGCGAAGTCCAGCACGATGACCGCGTCGGCGCCCGCCGCCACCGGGGTGTCCGGCACGGCGGTGATCGCCACCGTCGGGACCCGGCCGCCCAGTTCCTCCAGCAGCCGGAGGATCTCGGTGGTGGTGCCCGACCGGGACAGCACCAGCAGGCGGTCGTAGCTCCGGCCGGGCGGCAGTTCCGAGGCCGCGAACGCGTCGGTCTCGCCCTGCCCCGCGGCCTCCCTGGCCGCCGCGTAGGCCTGGGCCATGAACCACGACGTCCCGCACCCGGCCACCGCCACCCGCTCGCCGGGCGCCGGCAGCAGCCCGGCCACGTCCGCGGCCAGCGCCGCCGCCTGACGCCAGCACGCCGGCTGCGAGGCTACCTCCGCTGCCGTGCGGCTGCCTGTCGGTTCTGCCACTCGAGCCTCCTTGCCCGCAGTTGTGTTGCCGTTCATCCGACCCCCGGTTCCGTGGTCACGTGCCCGCCAGCCCGGTCGCGGCGACCGACCGCACGAAATAGCGCTGCGCGACGAAGAAGATCACCAGCATCGGAGTCAGGCTCATCACGTTGGCCGCCATCAGCAGCGGCCACTCCGTGGAGTGCGCGCCCTGGAAGGTGGCCAGCCCCAGCGGGAGCGTCATCTGGTTCGTCGAGTCGACGGCGATCAGCGGCCACAGGAACGAGTTCCACGAGTCGAGGAAGGTCAGCGCGGCCAGCGTGGCCAGGGCCGGCACCGACAGCGGCAGCACGATCCGCCACAGCACCTTCAGGCGGCTGGCGCCGTCCACCCGGGCCGACTCCTCGTACTCCAGCGGCAGCGTGCGGAAGAACTGCCGGAGGAAGAACACGCCGAACGCGGTGGCCGCGTTGGGCAGGATGAGCGCGCCGATGTGGTTGATGCCGACCCCGGCCAGCA
This sequence comes from Streptosporangiaceae bacterium, assembly GCA_050698895.1. Taxonomy (GTDB): domain Bacteria; phylum Actinomycetota; class Actinomycetes; order Streptosporangiales; family Streptosporangiaceae; genus DASUBV01. Next base: position 4,762 of record JBOHCO010001154.1, on the reverse strand, counting down.
CGTGGACGCCGAGCCACTTGGTGATGATGAACTGCGGGATCATCGTGACCTGGAACGGCACCATGAGGGTGGCCATGATGGTGGCGAACAGCAGCCCGCGACCCAGGAAGCGCAGCCGCGCGAACGCGTAGCCGGCCAGCGAGCACAGCACCAGGTTGCTGAGCACGGTCGTCACTGCGACCACCGCGCTGTTAATGAAGAAACGTCCGAACGGTGCGCTGTTCCAGGCCGCCGGGTAGTTCGACAGCTTGAGCACGTGCGGCGTGAGCAGCGGCGGGAAGTGCAGCGCCTCCGACGGCGTCTCGAGCGAGGTGAGCAGCAGCCAGGCGAACGGGAACAGCAGCACCACCGCGGCGGGCACCAGCACCAGATGCCACGGGCTGAAGGGCAGGCGCAGCCGCGACCGGGGCCGCACCATCGTCGTGGCGGTCATGAGCGGTAGTACGTGAACCGCCGGCCGACCCGGAACTGGATCACGGTGACCACGATGATGATGACGAACAGGAAGTAGGCGATGGCCGAGGCGTAGCCGAACTGGAAGGTCTGGAACGCCTCGTAGTAGAGGTAATAGACCAGCACCGTGGTGGCGTGCAGCGGACCGCCCTGGGTGCTGAGGTACACCTCGTCGAACAACTGCAGCGCGTTGATCGTGAGCCACACGGCCAGGAACAGCGAGGCCGGGCTGAGCAGCGGCAGGGTGACCTTGCGGAAGGTGCGCCACGGGCCGGCCCCGTCGATGGCCGCCGCCTCGATCAGGCCCGCCGGCACGCCCTGGAGCGCGGCCAGGTAGATCACCACCGCGAACCCGGTCCAGCCCCAGATGGCCATGATCACGATGACGAACAGCGCCTCGGACGGGGAGTTCAGGAACTGCTGCTGCGGGATGCCGACCAGGTGCAGCGCGTAGTTGACGATGCCGTAGGACGGGTCGAACAGCCAGATGAAGACCAGCGCCTCGCTGATGGTCGAGATCGCCATCGTCGCGTAGGCCGCGGTCCGGTAGAACGAGATGAAGCGGATCTTCCGGTTCATGGCCACGGCCAGGAACAGGCCGACGAGCATCGTGCCCGGCACGAACAGCGCGGTGTAGGTGAGCGTGTGGCCGATGGCCGAGGCGACCACCGGGTCGTGCACCATCTGCCGGTAGTTGCGCAGGCCCACGAACGGCGTGTGCCCGGTGAGCAGGTTGTTCTGCTGGAACGACATGATCGCCGACCACACGATGGGCACCGCGCCGAACAGCAGGATGACGGCCACGCCCGGGGTGACGAAGCCCCAGCCGGTGAACTGCTCGCCGGCCGTCGCCCGCCGCCGGGCCCGCGACCGCTGCGGCCCGGACGGCCCCAGCCGCCCTGGCCCGCGGCGCGCGACGGCGGGCGAGACGGCCACGTCAGCCCCCCAGCGCCTGGTTGACCTGCTGCGCGGCGGAGTTCAGCGCGGCCTGCGGCTGGCTCTTGCCCAGCAGCACCGACACGATCATGGTGCCGAGGATCGTCGAGATCTTGGGGTACTGCGGGATCTGCGGCCGGGCCTGGCGCACGTTGTTCAGGTTGTTGATGAACGCGCTCACGTCGGGCAGTGCGTTGTCCATCTGCTGGTTGAAGCCAGGTGAGTCGGCCACCGAGCGCCGGATGGGCAGGTCCCCGGTGTGCAGCGAGAAGTACTTGACCTGAGCCGGGGCGGTCAGCCAGAGCAGGAACTTCTCGGCCTGCGACACCCGGCTGCTGCCGTTGTTGAAGATCACCCAGTTGTCGGGCCCGGAGATGGTCTGATGGCCGCCGCCGGTGCCGGGGTAGGACGGCATGATCTGGACGCCGTAGTGCACGTTCGGGAACGCCGACAGGTCCCAGGGACCGGTGACCAGCATCCCGATGTGGCCCGAGTTGAACAGGTTGGCGTAGGCCGAGTCGGTCGGGTCCAGGTACATGGACTTGTCGGTGACGGCCATGGTCTTGAGCGTGGTCAGCGAGGTCAGGCCGGCCTTGGAGTCGAACGCCGCCTCCTTGTTGTCCGGCGTCAGCAGGTGCCCGCCGGCCTCCCACAGCAGCGCCTCCCAGTGCCACACCGTGTCCTCGGTGCCGGGGGTCACGTAGGCGGTGCCGAACTGCTTGATGGCCGGGCTGGTCAGCTTCTTCGCGTCGGCCTGGAACTGAGCCCAGGTCCAGTCCGGGCTCGGGTCGGGCAGCCCGGCCTTGGCGAACAGCTTCTTGTTGTAGACCACCGCGAGGTTGTCCACCAGCGCCGGGATGCCGATCACCCGGCCCTTGACGGTGGCCACGTCGCGCTCGCCGACCCAGAAGTCGTTCCAGTTCACGCTGGGCTTGGCCACGACCTTGGTCAGGGTCACCACCTGCGGGATCTGGGCCACGTTGGGCGCCCACGACCCGTACAGGTAGGCGATGTCGGGGGCGCTGCCGCCGCGCACCGCGGTCAGCACCTTCTGCAGGGTGTTGTCGTTGTTGACGTACAGGCTCGACACCTGCACGCCGGGGTGCTGGCGGTGGTACTGCGCCAGCAGGTGGGCGAACGCCTTGGCCTCGGCGCCGGTGTAGCCCTCCCAAATCTGGATCGCGCCGCTGCTCCCGCCGCTGCTGCCGGTACCGCAGCCCGCCAGGACCAGGACAAGCGCGACGACGATGGACCAGGCCACCCGGATTCGGGCTCGGTGACTAGCCATCCTGCCCTCCGCTCACGGGGTCGCGAGAACACGATCAATGATGATTGATCGCCGCGAATTTGAAGCAATATCGATCACAGACACCGGTGATGTCAAGACCCTTGAGGCGAAAAACCTGGACAAGCCCTACCGGGCCGTCCTGCTCAATCTTGCGCGAAACTGCTCGCGATGGAACACTACCGAGCCATGATCCAGGTGACGTTCGTTGGCGCCGGCAGCATCGAGTTCACCCGCAACGTGGTCACGGACCTGTGCGGCTACCCCGAGTTCCGGGGCCAGCTGCACCTGTCCCTGCACGACATCTCGCCCGACCGGCTGGCCCATGCCGAGCGGCTGGCCCGGCGGATCAGCGCGCAGGCCGGCGCCGACGCGGTGGTGACCGCCTCAGCCGACCGGCGCGAGGCGCTGGCCGGCGCCCGCTACGTGATCAACGAGGTTCAGGTCGGCGGCTACGACGCGACCAAGCTGGACTTCGCCATCCCGGCCCGGTACGGCGTGCGGCAGACCATCGGGGACACCATCGGCATCGGCGGCATCTTCCGCGGCCTGCGCACCATCCCGGTGGCCGTCGGGCTGGCCGCCGACATGGCCGACCAGTGCCCCGACGCCTACCTGCTCAGCTACTCCAACCCGATGGCCATGCTGCCCTGGGCCGTGTACGAGGGCACCGACTTCCAGCGCGTCTACGGGCTGTGCCACTCCGTGCGCGACACCCATGCCTTCCTCACCGAGCTGGTCGGCGCCGACCCGGCCCGGGTCCGGTTCCTGACCGCGGGCTTCAACCACCAGGCCTTCGTGCTGCGGTTCGAGCAGGACGGCCAGTCCCTGTACCCGCGGCTGACCGAGGTCATCGACGGATCGCCCGAGCTCCAGCGCCGGGTGCGGGTGGAGATCTTCCGCCGCTTCGGCTACTTCCCGACCGAGTCCAGCGAGCACTCCGCCGAGTACGTGCCCTGGTTCATGCGCCACGACGACCAGGTCGAGCAGTTCCAGATCTTCGTGGGCGACTACCTGGCCCGGTCGCAGGAGAACCTGCGCGAGCTGGCCGACCTCCGGCAGCAGCTGGACCGCGACGCCCCGCTGGACCTGGACCCGCCCGGCGAGCTGGCCTCGCTGTTCATCCACTCGCTGGAGACCGGACAGGAGCGCGAGCTGCACGTCAACATCCGCAACGGCGGGCTGATCACCAGCCTGCCCGAGCAGGCCTGCGTCGAGGTGCCCTGCCTGGTCGGCGCGGGCGGCCCGAAGCCCGTCCCGGTCGGGGCGCTGCCGGTCCAGCTGGCGGCGCTGAACCGGACGTTCCTCAACGTGGTGGAGCTGACCGTGCAGGCCGTGCTGGAGGGCTCGCGCGACCACGTCTACCAGGCCGCGCTGCTGGACCCGAACACCGCCGCCACGCTGACCACGGCGCAGACTGTCGCGATGTGCGACGAGCTGCTCGAGGCCCACGCCGGGCTGCTCCCGGCCTTCGGATAAATCGCTGTAGTAAATTCCGTTCATGCCGCCGCATGAGGAGCCGCCGGGCCGGGCCCCGGTTGCCGCAGCCGACGTCACGCTCGCGGTGCGGCTGGCGGCCGCGGCGCTGGGCCGCGCACCGGCGGAAGCGTGGGGCAATCAGGCGGGCTCGCTGGAGTGGGACTGCTGGGAGACCGTCGAGCACATCGCCGACGACCTGTTCGCCTAGTGTGCGGGTGCCGGTCCGTCCGTGGATCATGGCGCCGACGTGACCCAGCTGGGTGGCGCACCGTTCGAGTTCTCCGGCCGCGGCCTGCGGATCGCTGGTCGGCAGGGTGGCGAACGCGCGGAAGCGGTCCGGATGCGCACGGACGGCGCTGGTGGCCTCGTCGTTGGCTTCCCGGGCCAGCGCGACGGCCTCCCGGGCCGGGAGGGCCTGGGTGGCGGGGGTAACGACTGACAAGATCGACACGTCGATCCCGGCGGCGTCCATCGCCTCGACCCGGCCCTGGCCGGTGTCCTCGAGCCGGGGCCTCGTTATCGTCCATGGTGTTGAAGGCGAGGCTTTCGTCTCGCGCCCCATCTTCCAGGCGGTCGAGCGCGTCACGGATGCTGGCACTGTTCCAGTGT
>JBOHCO010001153.1:0-2840 GCA_050698895.1 Streptosporangiaceae bacterium | reverse complement strand
GGCCCTCGGGCACGGCCAGCTCGAATTCGGCATCGAATGGCGGGAGGGCTTCTCGCCATCGCGGCCGGATCAGGTCCTGACCTGGCAGTTCGGCGTCAGCGACCTGGACCTGGCCAAGAAGCGGCTGGGCGAGGCCGGGGTGCGGTTCCGCGAGGAGCTGATGACCCCCAGCCCCGACTGGCAGTACCGGGTGCTGCACGCCCGGACGCCGAACGGCTACCACCTGCTGCTCGAGGAGGGCAGCGGCTAGCTCTGCGGGGGGCAGCGGATGGGCGCGTCGACCGACCCGGTCTACCTCCGGGTGCTCGAGGACCTGCGCGCGCGGATCCGGGACGGCACGCTCGAGCGCGGCGCCAGGGTGCCATCGCGCCACGCCATCATCACCAGGTACGGCGTGGGCGAGACGGCGGCCAAGCACGCGCTCCAGGTGCTGGCCAGCGAGGGGCTGATCGAGGCCAGGGCGGGCTCGGGCTCCTACGTGCGGCGGCTGGTCGTGGCCCGGCACCTGGAGCACGACCGGGCGGCCGGCCCCGGCTCGCCGTTCGGGCTGGACGGCTCGGCGGAGCCCGCCGAGCGCCGGGTCGAGACCCTGGTGCCGCCGCCGCACATCACCCGCCGGCTCGGCCTGGCCGCCGGCGCCCCGGCCATCGCCACCCGGTGCCTGGAGACCTGCGCCGGCGACCCGGTCCAGCTCACGATCAGCTACCAGCCCCCGGGCCTGGCCGACCTGGCCGCCGACCAGGTCGTGGAGGAGCTGTCGGCCCGGCCGGCCCTGCTGGCCGAGGCCCGCGCGCTGGGCATCGCCGCGGGCGCTACCGTGATGGTCGTGGAGCGCGTGCACCTGGCCGGCGAGCGGGCCGTCGAGGCCGCCGACATCATCATCCCCGCCGAGCGGTTCCGGCTGCGGTACCGGTTCCGGTCCCCGGCATGATCAGGACCGCCCGGCCGGGCGACGTGCCCGCCATCCTGGAGCTGATCCGCGAGCTGGCCGACTACGAGCATGCCCTGGACGAGGTCCTGGTCACCGATGCGGACCTGACCGCCACGCTGTTCGGCCCGGACCCGGCGGTGTTCGCGCACGTGGCCGAGCCCGAGGGGCCCGGCAGCGGGGTGGCCGGCCTCGCGCTGTGGTTCGTGAACTACTCCACCTGGACCGGGCGGCCCGGCCTGTACCTGGAGGACCTGTACGTCACGCCGGGCGGGCGCCGGTCCGGGCTGGGCCGGGCCCTGCTGGCCGAGCTGGCCCGGCTCTGCGTGGAGCGCGGCTACGCCCGGCTGGACTGGGCGGTGCTGGACTGGAACGCCCCGGCGCTGAAGTTCTACGCCGCAGTGGGCGCTGAGCCCCTGGACACCTGGCGGCTGCACCGGCTGAGCGGCCCCGCGCTGGAAGCCCTGGCCGCCGAGGCCCCGGGCGAGGCAGGCCCGCGCAAGCCAGGCCCGCGCAAGCCGGGGCCTGCCGGCCTCAGCTAGCGCTGCGCGACGGGGGCCGGGCGGGCCACCGCGGTCGAGCCCCGGACCACGAACTCCGGTGCCAGCAGCATGGACTTGACCGGGCCCGGCATCCCGGCCAGCTTGTCCAGCAGCATGCCCGCGGCCTCGGTGCCCAGCTGGTAGTGCGGGAAGGCAACGGTGGTCAGCGGCGGCCGCAGCCGGTCGATGAACGGCATGTCGTTGAACCCGACCACCGACACGTCGGCCGGGCAGTTCAGCCCGGCCTCCTCGATGGCCGCGTAGCAGCCCACCGCGAGCATGTCGTTGCCGGCCGCGACGGCGGTGACCCGGGGATCGGCGGCCAGCAGCTCGCGGCAGCAGCGATGGCCCTCCTCGATGGTGAACGCGTCGGCGAACCGGACCAGGTCGGGGTCGACGCGCCGGTCGGCGGCCTGCATGGCGGCCAGGAAGCCGCGGTAGCGGTTCAGCCCGGTGGACAGGCTCTGCGGGCCGGCCACGCAGGCGATCTGCTCGTGGCCCAGCGCGACCAGGTGGTCGACGGCCATCCGGGCGCCCCGGTCGTTGTCCACCGACACCGACGGGAAGCTGTAGTCGTCGGAGATCCGGTTCATCAGCACCACGTTGAGGCCGTCCCTGGCCGCCTCGGCCAGCAGCGGGCTGTGCAGCCGCGCGGTGGCGAACGCGTAGCCGTCCACGTGCCGGGCCCGCATCTGCTCGAACACCTGGTACTCGCGCTCGGCCCGGCCGTCGGTGTTGCCGATCAGCGTGACGTAGCCGTCGGCGGCCAGCCGGTCCTCCAGCCCGCGGACCATGGGCGGGAACAGCGGGTTGTTAAGGTCAGGAATCAGTACGCCGATGGTGTGCGAGCGTCGGGTGCGCAGGCTCCGGGCGACCGCGTTGGGACGGTAGCCGAGGGCCGCGGCGGCGTCCATGACCCGGCGCGCGGTGGCGTCGCTGACCAGCAGCCGGGTCTCGGCGCTCAGCGCCCTGGAGGCGGTGGCCGGGTGCACCCCGGCTCGCTTGGCCACATCCTTGAGCGTCACGACGGGCTCAGGCATCGGACAACTCCCCCGCGTACCGGGCCGGGGATTATTTCACCAGCCTGTTACCAGAATCGTAACCCCCTGGGCGGCCCCGCGCCCCGTGCGACCATGTGACCATGCGGATCGGCAGCGTCACCTCGACCATGCTGTTCACCGGCCCCGCCGCCCGGCCGCGGCAGATCGTGCAGGTCACGCTGCACCTGGACGAGGCGACCGGGCCGGTCACGGTGGCGATCACCGGCGCCGGGGTGAGCACGCCCGAGCCGGCCCTGGCCGCCGGCGGGCAGTCAGCCGGTGCTGCGGCCGCCGGCGGGCAGTCCGCCGGTACTGCGGCCGCCGGCGAGC
>JBOHCO010001152.1:0-5684 GCA_050698895.1 Streptosporangiaceae bacterium | reverse complement strand
CGCGCAGCCGCGCCTCGGCCGCCGCCGGCCCGGCCGCCGAGAGGTCGGTCACGGGCAGCCGGACGGATTCGGGCGGGTCGACCACCTGCACCGGCTGGCCGTCCGGCCCGGCCAGCAGCCGGGTCCGCAGCGCCTCGTGCCGGGTTGTCACCGCGTCCAGCGCGCGGCCCAGCGCCGCCGGGTCCAGGGGCCCGCGCAGCCGCACCAGGGTGGGCACGTTGTGCGCGGCCAGGCCGTGATGGAACTCGTCGATGAACCACAGCTGCTCCTGCGCGAAGCTCAGCGGCGGCTCCGTCACGCCCGCGCCCGTCTGCCCGGTCATCTCCTTCACGTGTCCTCTCCATCCGGGCTGGTGGTCTCCGACAAGGGACCGGCGGGCATCTCGGTGAGCCGGAAGACCGGCGAGAACGCCATCCAGATCACCGGGGACAGCAGCACGAGCACCGAGATCGTCATGGCCGTCGGCAGCCCCACGGCCCGGCCGAGCGCGCCGCCCGCCAGCGCCCCGGCCGGCAGCGCGCCGAACAGCAGCATCCGGTAGGTCGCGTTCATCCGGGCCAGCACCTTCATCGGGGTCAGCGCCTGGCGCAGCGTGATCGTGTTGACGTTCCAGATCGAGATGCCCCAGCCGTGGCCCAGCCAGCCCGCGAACAGGATCAGCACCGCCAGCGCGCCCGCGCCGCGGGGCACGAGCAGCAGCAGCGGCGAGGCGGACACGAAGGTGATGCTCATGGCCAGCGTCCGGCCCAGGCCCAGCCGCCGGCGGATCCGGCTGGCCAGCAGCGCCCCGAACAGCGCGCCCGCAGCCAGCCCGGACACGGTCAGGCCGAGCTCGAGCGGACTCAGCCCCAGGTGCCGCACCGCGTACACGGTGAAGACCGTGGACACCGCGCCGAAGCCCACGTTGAGCACCGCGGACTGCGTGAGCAGCGTGCGCAGCAGCCGGGTGCCGTAGACCGCGGCGAAGCCCTCGGCGATCTGCCGCCGGACCGACGGCCTGGTCGCGGCGGGCTCCGGCTCTGGCTCCGGCTTGCGGATGGCGACCAGGCCGCCCGCCGAGAACAGGTACGACACGGCGTCCACCGACAGCGTGATCGGCGCGGTGATCAGGCCGATCAGCAGCCCGGCCAGGCCCGGTCCGGCGATGCCCGCGACGGCGAAGCTGGCCTGGAGCTTGCTGTTGCTCTCGGCCAGGTGCCGCCGCTCGACCAGGAACGGCACGTAAGCCAGCGCCCCGACGTCGAAGATCACCGACAGCGTCCCGGCCAGCGTGATCACCACGTAGAGCAGCCCGATGGACAGCACGCCCAGCTCCGAGCTGATGGGAACCAGGCCGATCAGCAGCGCGTTGCCGAGCGCGCAGGCGATCAGGACGGGGCGGCGCTTGCGGCGGTCCAGCCAGACGCCTGCGAACAGCGAGACGACCAGCACCGGCACGAAGCGCAGCGCGTTGAGCACCCCGACCTGGAGCACGGTGGCGTTCAGCGTCAGCAGCGCCACCAGCGGCATCGTGAACTGGGTGACCTGGGTGCCGATCAGCGACACCGTCTCGCCGGCCCACAGCCGGAGGAAGTCCCGGTTGGCCAGCACCCCGTCGTGCGGCGGACTTTCCGTCCGCGGCGCCGCCGGCTGGACCGGGGCGCTAGGCCTGGTCGCCATGCCACTTTTCCATCGCCGCGGCGACCTCGGTCACCAGCGGCGGCCGCAGGAACGCGTAGTGATCGCTGGGCACCGACAGCGCGGTGACCGGGCCGCCGAGCACGCTCGGCCAGCGCTCGGCGGCCGGCGCGTTGGGTGAGCCCGCGGCGCTCACGATCAGGGCCGGGGCCGCGACCGCGGGTCCGCCGGGCTGGTAGCCGGCCAGCATCCCGGCGTGGGACCGGAACACCTCGAACCGGTTCCGCAGCCGGTCAAGGATGCTGCCCTCGCCGTCACCGCCGGCCGCCAGGCGGCCCGCGAGCCAGGCCAGCTGCTTGTCCGCGGTGGCCTCCGGGCCGGGCCGGCCCGCCGGATCCCAGCCCAGGCTGGCGGTGGCATCGGCCACGAACCGCCGCGCCTGTTCGTCCTCGGGGTCTTCCCCGTCGCCCATCTCGAACGGCGCGTCCAGCAGCGCGAGGAGGCTGACCTGCGCCCCGGCCTGCTCCAGCCGCCGCGTCACCTCGAAGGCGATGACCCCGCCCATGGACCAGCCTGCGAGCCGGTACGGGCCGTCCGGCTGCGTCGCGCGGATCCGCCCGGTGTACTCGTCGGCCAGCGCGGCCAGGGAGCCGGGCACCGGGAGCTGGTGCAGTCCGGGTGACTCCAGCCCGGTCACCGCGAACGTGCCGGCCAGCTCGCGGGCCAGCGGCGCGTAGTCGAACACGGTCCCGCCGACCGCGTGGATCACCAGCAGCGGCAGCTTCTGCGGCCGCTGGCTGAGCCGGACCAGCGGCCCGCCCGCGCCGTTCGTCCCGGTGCTGCGCTGGGCGTCGATGGTGGTGGCGAGCTGGCGCGGGGTGGGGTGCAGGAAGATCTCGCTGACGCCGATGTCGGCGCGGAGCTCTGCGTGGATGAGGTCGACCAGCCGCATCACCTGCAGCGAGCTGCCCCCGAGGTCGAAGAAGCTCTCGTCGGCGCCCACCGGCCCGTAGCCGAGCACGGTCGCGTAGCTGCCGGCCAGCACAGTCTCGGTGAACGTGCCGGGCGGGGCGGTGTCAGGTGTCGCGGCGTCGGGAGGCGCTCCCGGTCCGGCCGGCTCTGGCGCGACGGCGGCGGCCAGCAGCGCGGCCCGGTCCGCCTTGCCGCTGTTGCTTAGCGGGATGACCGGCACCTCGGTCAGCTCGGCCGGGATCATGTAGCCGGGCAGGGTCCGGGCCAGGTCCGCCCGCAGCGTGCCCGGATCCACCGCGGATCCGGGCTCGGTCCGGTACCAGGCGGCCAGCCGCTTGTCGTCGGCCGGCCCGGACCGCACCGCGGCCACCGCCTGGGCGACGGCCGGGTGCGCGGCCAGCGCGGCCTCGATCTCGCCCAGCTCGATGCGCAGCCCGCTGATCTTGACCTGGTGGTCGGCCCGGCCGACGAACGCGATCGTCCCGTCAGCCCGCCGACGGACCAGGTCGCCGGTCTTGTACAGCCGGGCACCAGGGCCGGGCCGGAACGGGTCGGGGATGAACCGCTCGCGGGTCAGCTCGGGCCGGCCCAGGTAGCCGCGGGCCACCCCGGCCCCGCCCACGTGCAGCTCGCCGAGCACGCCTGGGGGCACCGGGCTGAGCCGCTGGTCCAGCACGTAGGCCTGGTAGTTGGGCAGCGGCCGGCCGATGGGCGGCGGCCCCCCGGCCAGGGACCCCGCGCCCAGCCGGATGTGCGTGGTGACCACGGCCGCCTCGGTGGGGCCGTAGGTGTTGAAAAAGCCCAGCCCCGGCCGCAGCCAGGCGCGGGTCAGCTCGCCCGGCAGCTCCTCGCCGCCTGACACCAGTGCCCGCAGGCGGGGGAAGTCCTCGTCGGCCAGCAGGCCGAGCACTGACGGGGTGAGGCAGGCGAACGTGACGCCGGTCTCGCGTATCAGCTCGGCCAGCCGCGGCGGCGAGTGCAGCGTCCGCGCCGGGGCCAGCACCACCCGGCCGCCGGCCAGCAGCGGGACGAACATGTCCATGACCGACACGTCGAAGCTGAGCGAGGCGAACTGCAGCACGGCGTCGGCCGGCCCGATGTCCCAGATCTCGATCATGCCGAGCAGGAAGTTCAGCGCCTGCCGGTGCTCGACCACGACACCCTTGGGCTGCCCGGTCGACCCGGAGGTGTAGATCACGTAAGCCGCGCTCTCCGGGTTGGCGGCGCCGACGGGGTCGGTGTCGTCCAGCGCGGCGACCCGGTCCCGCTCGGCATCGAGGTCCACGAGCCTGGCCGGGCCGGCGCCGGGCAGGCTGGGCAGGCTGGCGCGGTCGGTGAGGACCAGCGGCATCCCGGCGTCGGAGATCATGAACGCCAGCCGGCCGGGGGGCAGGGCCGGGTCCAGCGGGACGTAGGCGCCGCCCGCCTTCCATATCCCCAGCAGCGCGGCCAGCCGGCCCAGCCCGGTGGCCATGCCGACCCCGACCAGCACCTCCGGCCCGATGCCCAGCTCGCGCAGCCGCCGGGCGATCTGGTTCGCGTGCCGGTTCAGCTCCGCGTACGACACCCGCGTGCCCTCGAACTCGGCCGCCACCCCATCCGGGGTGCGCGCCGCCCGGGCCGCGAACCCCTCGTGCACGCACATCGCCGGCCGCGGCGCGACCGCGCCGTTCCACACCGACAGCTCGTTGTCCCGCTCGGCCGGGGTCAGCAGCGGCAGCTGCGACAGCCGGGCCGACGGGTCGGCCACCGCCCCGGCCAGCAGGACCTTCAGGTGCCCGAGCAGCCGCTCGATGGTGCCCGGGTCGAACAGCGCGGAGGCGTAGATGGCGGCCAGCGTGAGCTGCCCGCCGTCGGTCCGCGCGAACAGCGAGATGTCGAACTTGGACTCGCTGGCGCGGGCCAGCTGCCCGCCCGGCCCGAACGTGACCCCGCCCGCCGGGATCGGCTCGCCGGCGTTCTCAAGCAGGTTGAACATGACCTGGACCACCGGGGCCCGGCCGGCCTCGCGGGTCACGTCCAGGGCGGCCACGATCCGGGCGAAAGGCAGGTCCTGATGCTCGAACGCGCCCACCATGGCCGCGCGCACCCGGCCCAGGAACTCCGTGAACGACGGGTCGCCCGACGCGTCGCAGCGGATCGGCAGTGTGTTGACCAGGAAGCCGATCAGCGGGGTGAGCACCGCGCGGCGCCGGTTGGCGCTCGTCGTGCCGACCACCAGGCTGTCCTGCCCGGTGTAGCGGTGCAGCAGCGCGTGCAGCGCCGCCATCAGCGTCGCGAACAGCGTCGCGCCCTCACGACGGCTCAGCTCCCGCAGCCCGTCCAGCAAGCCGGGCGCCGTCGAGCGGCTCACCTCCTGGCCGTCGAAGTCGTTCACGGGCGGCCGCGGCCGGTCGGTGGCCAGCCGCGCCGGCTGAGCGCCCTCCAGCGTCCCCCGCCACCAGGCCGCCAGCTCCTGGCCCGCCGGGCCCTCCAGCCGCTCCCGCTCCCACACCGCGTAGTCGGCGAACTGCACCGCCAGCTCGTCCAGGCCCGACGGCCCGCCGGTCACCTCGGCCCGGTACAGCGCGGCCAGGTCACCCACCAGCACCCCGGCTGACCACGCATCGAACACGCAGTGGTGCACGGTGACGAGAAGAACGTGCTCCTGGTCGGCCAGCCTGACCAGGTAAGCGCGCAGCAGGGGTCCCTGCGATAGCGGAAACGGGCTGCGCAACTCGGCGGCGGCCAGTTCACTCAGTCGCCGGGTGGCCTCCGGCCGGCCGTGGCCGGCGTAATCGAGCCGCTGCGCCCCCGCCGGGCCGGGCCGTGCGCCGGCCGGGTCGATGACCTGCACCGGGTGGCTGTCCGGGCCCGCCACCAGGCGGGTGCGCAGCGCCTCGTGCCGGGCGATCAGCGCCTCCAGCGCCCGGTCGAGCGCCGCCGCGTCCAGCGGTCCGCGGATGGCCACCGCGCACGGCAGGTTGTAGGTCGAGCGCCCCGGCGCGAAGCGGTCAAGGAACCACAGCTGCTCCTGGCCGTAGGACGCGGGCGGGGCGGCCAGGCCAGCCGGCCGCCGGGCGATGCGCGCGCCCGCGTCGGCCTCGCGGCTGCCG
>JBOHCO010001151.1:0-2046 GCA_050698895.1 Streptosporangiaceae bacterium | reverse complement strand
GCTGCCGATGGCCTGCCGCGCCCCGCCGACGGGCTCGCAGGCGCCCGGCGGCCACGGCATCGACCCGGCCAGGTGGACGATGCCGGTGATCTTGTGGCGCTCGCCGATGTCCAGCAGCGCGGCCAGGTCGGTGAGGTCGGCCTGCTCCGTGAACACGCGCTGGCCCGCCTCGCCGGCGAGGTCGTCGGGCAGTACCGGGTACCGGCGCCGGACCAGCACGCAGGACTCCCCCAGGTCGAGCAGGGCCCTGGTGGTGTGCGACCCGATGAACCCCAGGCCGCCGGTGATGAGGATCATGGCTTGCTCCCTGGCCCAGTTCCCGGACACCCGCCATCAGTTACCGCAGAACTGATAGTCAGCACAAATGAACGTCAGTGTTACTGACGATCAATCTAGCTGTAGTATCGGGGCGTGTCCAGTCAGGCCCAGGGCGGCCCGCACGCGGCGGATGCGCCCCTCCGGGAGCCGACGAGCAGCCTCGGCTACCTGTTCAAGCACGCCCAAATGCGGCTCGCCGAGCTCACCGGGCCGGCGCTGGCCCCGTTCGGCATCAGCGGCCGCGAGCTGGCCGTCCTGCTCACGCTGGCGGCCGGCGAGCCGGCCTCGCAGCAGGAGGCCGCCCAGCGCCTCGGGGTGGACCGGACCTCGATGGTCGGGCTCGTGGACGCACTCGAGGCCAAGAACCTGGTTGCCCGCCGCCCGCAGGAGGGCGACCGGCGCCGCAACGTCGTCGAGCTGACCGGGACCGGCCGCGAGACCCTGAGCCGCGCCAGCGAGGCCGCCGACGAGGTCGAGCGCCAGTTCCTGGCCCCGCTCTCCCCCGCCGCCGCGGCCCAGTTCACCCGGGCGCTGCGCACCCTGGTCCCGCCGCCCGGCGCCTAGCCCGAGCCACGGAGCCCGGCTGCGCTCCTCCGCCACTAGCCCGGCTGCGTTCCTGTGCCGCCAGCCCGGCTGCGTTCCTGTGCCGCCAGCCCGGCCGTACTCCTGCCTCTGTCGCCACACCAGCCCCTCGCGAACGGCCGTCCCCTGGCGGCACCCCCACGACAGTTGACCGCTCTAGCAGTGTGCGTCGGCTGTGAGCGGTGGTCAGGGGCGTTCACCATGACCGGTGTGGCACTTGGGGTGGGTGCCGTGCGTCAGAGCGGGCCGTAACGCGTGGTGGCGTGGCCGGTCTGGAAGGCCCGGTAGCGGTCGCCGTATGACCAGTGCCACCATTCGGCCGGGTAGTTGATCAACCCGGCCGCGGTCATGACGTCGCCCAGGAGGCCGCGGTGGCGTCGGGCGGCCGCGGTAAGGGGCGCGGCCGGGCGTGAGCCCTCGCCGGGCTGGCCGAATCCCCATCCCATGTCGACGGCGCCGTCGTGGCAGAGCAGGTCGATGTCGACCGCACCGCCGGTGCTGTGCGGGGGCGCGATGCCGGGCGGGGCGGTAAAGCGCGTGCTTTCGCGTTCCAGCTGCCCGGAACTGAGGCCGGGCCGGGTGGCCCGCAGCCGGGCGAGGCTGGCCTCCCAGAGGTGCTGCTGGACACCGGCTCTGCTGTGGTCGATGGCCAGGGTGGTGATGCTTCTGGTGTCGGCCAGCGGCTCGCCGGCGTCGGTGATGGTGAAGCGAAGCACTCGGGGGCCGTCGATCAGCGCGGTGGCGTCGGTGCAGGCCAGCACGTGGTGATCCTAGCCAGGAGCGGGACCTCCCGCGCGCCCCCTGCGCCCGCCAACGTGGTTGACAGGCAACCACTAGGCTGCCTAATATCGGCAGCCATGTGGCTGCGTATTGCTGATCCGGCCCGCGTTAGGCGCAGGCGGCTGGCGGGCAGCGCCGGCTGGCCGTCCTCCGGCAAGGTGGTGATTAGTGGCTGGCGCTGACGGCCCGATGGACGAGGTGTTCCGGGCGCTGTCGGATCCTGTCCGGCGGCGACTGCTGGACCGGCTGAACGAGCGCAGCGGGCAGACCCTGCGCGAGCTGTGCGCGGGCCTGGACATGGCCCGGCAGTCAGTGAGCAAGCACCTGGCGATCCTGGAGGACGCCAGCCTGGTGACCACCGTCCGG
>JBOHCO010001150.1:0-11115 GCA_050698895.1 Streptosporangiaceae bacterium | reverse complement strand
GCAATCACGTGCCCGTAGGGTGGAGCCACCCCCAGATGGCAGCACGAACGGGAGCGGCGCGGTGCAGGTGAGGGATGTCATGACCCCGGCCACGGTCACGGAGTCACGCACGGACAGCCTGCGGGCGGCCGCTGCGCGGATGTGGCGCCAGCAGACGGGCTCCCTGCTGGTGACCGATCAGGGCCGCCTGGCCGGGATCATCACCGAGCGCGACCTGCTCCGCGCCGTTGCCCTGGGCGCCGACCCTGACCACAGCAAGGTCGACGAGGCCATGACGACCGAGGTCTTCTCGGTGCACCCGGACACCCAGCTGCAGGACGCGGCCAGGGAGATGGCGGCGCGCTGGATCCGGCACCTGCCGGTGATGGACGGCGACGAGATCGTGGGCATGGTCAGCATGCGCGACATGACGGGCGTGTTCGCGGCCATGGCGCCGGGCAGCGTGGCCGTGGAGCACGAGTTCGACCTGCTGGTCCGGGAGCGCCGCCTGGCCCGCATCGAGCACGGGGACCTCGACTAGGCCCAGACAGCCCAAGCCCACACAGCCCAGGCCCCCAATCAGGGCAGCTGGATCGGCAGCTTCAAGCCATCTAGCGCATGCGGGCAAGGGCACTCGCGCGAATCGGGCAGCCCGCCGATGACCGGGATCAGGAGCTCCCGCAGCCGAGCCACGTTAGCCGCGAAGATCGCGAATACCGCGTCCTGAGTGACGCCTCCGCCCTCCTCGACCCCGGCATCGGTGTCGGTGACCAGGCAGATGGGCGTGTAGCAGAGCGCCAGCTCACGGGCCAGGACGGCCTCGGGCAGGCCGGTCATGCCGATGATGCTCCAGCCCTGCTGGGCAAACCAGCGGGACTCGGCGCGCGAGGAGAAGCGCGGCCCCTCGATGATCACCAGCGTGCCGTCCGGGGCCAGGTCATCCCACCCGGCCGCCGTGGCCGCCGAGACCGCCACTGACCGCCCCACCGGGCAATACGGGTCGGCGAACTGGACATGGACGGCCCCGCCCTCGTCGTAGAACGTGCTGGGCCGACTCCGGGTCCGGTCAACGACCTGGTCGGGCACCACGAGAGCGCCGGGGCCCAGGGCGGCGGTCAGCGACCCGACGGCACTCGGGGCCAGGATCTGCTGGACGCCAACGGACCGCAGGGCCCACAGGTTGGCCCGATAAGGGATGCGGTGCGGGGGAAAGCGGTGGTCACGCCCGTGCCGGGGGACGAACGCCACTCGCCGACCGGCCAACTCGCCGATGACCAGCGGGTCGCTGGGACGGCCGAACGGGGTCTCGACGGAGACTTCCTCGGCGGCATCCAGGAACTCGTAGAACCCGGTCCCGCCGATGACGCCGATGCTGGCCGGCTCGGCCACGACGGGTCAGGCGACCTTCGAGCCCGACGATGAAGACGAGGACGACGAGGACGACGAACCCGACGAGCTGCTCGACGACTCCCCGCTCTTCCCGCTCGAGGAACTCGAGGAGCTCGACGACTCCGAGCCGTTCTTGCTGGCCGAGGAATCGCCGGACTTCGACGAGCTGTCCGACCCGTTGCGGGACTTGTCCTTCGCGCCGTCCGCGGCGGGCACCGAGGAGCCCTTGCGGCTGTCCGTGCGGTAGAAGCCCGACCCCTTGAAAACGATGCCGACCGGCGAGAAGACCTTCCGAAGCTTGCCGCCGCACGTCGTGCACACCGACAGCGGGTCGTCCGTGAACTTCTGGACGACCTCGGTCCGGTCACCGCAGTCGGTGCAGGCGTACTGGTACGTCGGCACTGTGTCCTCCCTCTGCGGCGTTAGCACTCGCCGCGCTCAACTGCTAGATGGTAGCAACGGCTAGGCGAGCCTGATGATTCCTTCGGCGGGCTGGGCGACGGCCCGGACCCGCTGATCCTGGGGCCCGGCCGGGATGTCGTCGATCAGCTCGTCCTCGTACAGCATGGCGATGGTAGGCACGGCCGGTCCGACCCTGGCCAGGGCCCGGTCATAGGACCCGCCGCCGCGGCCGAGCCGGTTGCCGACACGGTCGGCGGCCAGGGCGGGCACCAGCACCAGGTCCGCGCTGGTGATGGCCTCCACCCCGCGCGGGGGCTCGGACGGCTCCACTAGCCCCCGCGGGCCCTCGATGAGTGAGTCAGGGCCCTCATAAGAGGCCCAGTCCAGGTCCTGATCCGGGCGCAGCAGGGGAAGCAGCACATAGGTGCCCCGTTTCCAGAGCGCGAAGATAAGCGCCCTGGTGTCGGGCTCGCTGCCAACCGACACGTAGGCGGCCACGACGCCCGCCATCTGCGCCTGCGGGTCCTCCAGGATGGCATCACGGAGCTGGCGCCCGGCCAGGGCCCGCTCGGCGGGGGTAAGCCGGCGGCGGGCGCCCAGTACCCTGAGGCGGAGGTCTGCTTTCCTGGCCGCCAGTTCAGACGGCAGTTCGGGCGCCGGGCCCGACGATTGACCGGCTTGGCCAACTGGCCGTCCGGAGGCCGACTCGTCGTCACCGACCATGCCGTGCACGTGCCCTCCCCAGCCGATAGCTAAGGTTCTCAGCATGGCTCATTCACCAGCAGTAACCAAAGCGGTCATTCCCGTCGCAGGCATGGGAACTAGGTTCCTGCCGGCGACCAAGGCAACCCCTAAGGAGATGCTGCCCGTCATCGACACGCCTGCCATCCACTATGTCGTGGAGGAGGCCGTGACTGCGGGCATTGACAATGTGCTTTTGGTAACAGGCCGGGGCAAAGGGTCAATAGAGAATTATTTCGATCGAAACACGGAACTAGAGGCGACGCTAGCCGCCAAGGGCGACGAGGCCGGCCTGGCCACCGTCCGCGCCTCCAACGACCTCGCCGCTGTTCACTATGTCCGGCAGGGCGAGGCCCTCGGACTGGGGCACGCCGTGCTCTGTGCGGCCGACCACGTGGGCGACGTGCCGTTTGCCGTGCTGCTCGGCGACGACTTCATCCACCCCGATGACCACCTGCTGCGCCGAATGATCGACGTCCGCCAGCGCTACGGCGGCAGCGTGGTAGCGCTCATGGAGGTGGAGCCCGAGCAGGTGTCGTCCTATGGGGTGGTGGCCTTCAAGCCGACCGATGAGGACGACGTCGTCGCGGTCACCGACTTGGTCGAGAAGCCCAGCGTGGGCGACGCCCCGTCGAACTGGATCGTCATCGGCCGCTACATCTGCGACTCGGCGATCTTCGACGTGCTCCGGGACACCCCGCCGGGCCGGGGCGGTGAGATCCAGCTCACCGACGCGCTGCGCATGCTGGCCAGGACCGACCGCGACGAGGGCCACGACGGGGGCGGCGGCGTGCACGGCGTGCTGTTCAGCGGCCGCCGCTATGACACCGGCAACAAGCTGGACTACCTGCGCACCCAGGTCCAGTTCGCCTGCGAGCGGCCCGACATCGCGCCGGAGTTCGTGCCCTGGCTGCGCGCCTACCTCGATGGCCTGGAGTAGCAGGTCGCGATGGACTCGGTTGATCAGTACCTGGCCGACATCACGGCCGCCGTCCGGCCGCTGCCCGCGCGCGAGCTGAGCCTGGCCGACGCCTACGGCGCCGTCCTGGACGGCGACGTCACCGCCCAGTGGCCGCTGCCCGCGTTCGACAACTCGGCCATGGACGGCTACGCCGTGCTGGCCCGTGACGTGGCCGGGGCCAGCGCCGACACGCCGGTCACGCTGCCCGTGGACGGCGAGATCGCAGCCGGCGATACCGGCAGCCGCGAGCTGACCCCCGGTACCTGCATCCGGATCATGACCGGCGCCGCCATGCCCGGCGGGGCCGACGCCGTCGTGCCCGTCGAGCTGACCGACGGGGACACCGAGCGCGTCACCGTGCGCAAGGCCGTGTCCGCCGGCTCCTCGGTCCGCCGGCGTGGCGGCGACGCCGTTCCCGGCGACCTGCTGCTGCCCGCCGGGTCCCGGATCGGGCCCGTGCAACTCGGCTTGCTCGCCGCCGCCGGGCTCGGCCGCGTGCAGGCCCGGCCCCGCCCACGGGTGACCGTTATCTCTACCGGCGACGAGCTGATCGAGCCGGGTCAGCCGCTGGAGTCCGGCCAGATCTGGGAGTCCAATAGCGTCATGCTGGCCGCCGCCGCGCGCCGGGCCGGCTGCGAGGCGACCCGCTACCCAGTGGTCCGCGACGACACCGGCGCCGTGCTGGCCGCCGTCCAGGACGCGCTGACCCGGGCCGACCTGCTGGTCACCAGCGGCGGCGTGAGCATGGGCGCCGAGCACGATGTCGTGAAGGCCGCCCTGTCCAAGCTCGGCACCGTGGGTTTCCGCCAGGTGGCCATGCAGCCCGGAATGCCGCAGGGCTTCGGCATTGTCGGCGAGGACACTCCCATCTTCACCCTGCCCGGAAATCCGGTCAGCGCCTACGTTTCCTTCTGGTTGTTCGTGAATCCGGCTATTGCCGCACTTCAAAACCTTCATCCGAAACAAATGGGTACCGGCACGGCCGTCCTTACCGCCGCGACCCGTTCGCCGCTGAACAAGAGGTCGTTCCTGCGCGGAATCCTGGACCGCCAGACCGGCCAGGTCACCCCGGTCTCCGGTCAGGCCTCCCATCAGCTGGCCTCGCTGGCCAAGGCCAACGCCCTCATCGTGGTGCCCGAGACCGTCACCGCGCTGGCCGCCGGCGACCGGGTCCATGTCCTGGAGCTGCCCACCATGGGGGTGGACCTATGACCGGCCTGACCCACCTCGACGCCGCCGGGCAGGCCCGGATGGTCGACGTGTCCGGAAAGGACGTCACCGCGCGGACCGCCACCGCCACCGGGCGGGTGCTGCTGTCGCCCGCCGCCGTGGCCGCCCTCCGGGAGGGCAGCCTGCCCAAGGGCGATGCCCTGGCCGTCGCCCGGATCGCCGGCATCCAGGGCGCCAAGCGGACCCCCGAGCTGATCCCGCTGTGCCACCCCATCGGGCTGCACTCCGTCGCCGTCGACCTGGAGGTCCGCGACGACGGCGTCACCATCACCGCCGTGACCAGGACCGCCGACCGGACCGGGGTCGAGATGGAGGCCCTGACCGCCGTCGCCGCCAGCGGGCTCGCGCTCATCGACATGATCAAGGCAGTCGACCCGGCCGCCGTCGTGACCGACATCCGGGTCGAGGAGAAGACCGGCGGCAAGACCGGCATCTGGCGCCGCTCCGAGGCCGGTAGCCCCCAGTGATCCGGGCTCTGGCCATCACCGTCAGCAACCGCGCCGCCGAGGGGGTCTATCCCGACAAGTCCGGCCCGCTGCTGGCTGCCCTGCTCCGCGAGGCCGGCTGCGAGGTCAGCGGCCCGCTGGTCATCCCCGACGGCAGCGCCGTCGAAGTGGCCCTCCAGGACGCCGTCAACTCCGGCTACGACGTCGTCGTCACGACCGGCGGGACCGGCCTCACGCCCACCGACGCCACGCCCGAGATGACCCGGATGCTCATCGACCGCGAGGTCCCTGGCCTCGCCGAGGCCATCCGGGCCGTCGGCGTCGCAGCCGGCGTCCCCGCCGCCGCCCTATCCCGTGGCGTAGCCGGCCAGGCCGGGTCCACGCTCATCGTCAACCTGCCCGGCTCCACCGGCGGCGTGCGCGACGGCATGAGCGTGCTGGCCCAGGTACTCCAGCACGCCGTCGACCAGATCCGGGGCGGCGACCACCCCCGCCCGCCGGCAGGCGGATGAACAGGCCGCCATGGCCTTCACCGATTCCCGTACAGATTGGTTCGCAGAGCGGATGGCGCCGTGACCGATCGTCACGCGATGATGGGTTTCGTGGGACGCATGCGCGGCTGGCCGGTCACCCTGACCGAGACCGGCCTCCTGGCCGCGACCGTCAGCCTGCGCCCGATCCGGGTCAAGGATGCCAGCGCCTGGCGCGACGCGCGGGTCCGCAATGCAGCCTGGCTGCGCCCCTGGGAGCCCACCAATCCCGAGACCCCCCTGTACCGGACCACCCTGGGCCCCTACGTGGCCATGGCCAGGACCATGCGCCGCGAGGCCCATCAGGGCATGACCCTGCCCTGGGTGGTGACTTACGGCGGCAGGTTCGCCGGCCAGCTCACCGTCGGCGGCATCGTCTGGGGCTCCGCCCGGTCCGCCCAGGTCGGCTACTGGGTCGACGAGGCCTTCGCCGGCCAGGGCGTCATCCCCACCGCGCTGGCCATGGCCATGGACCACTGCTTCTTCGGCGTCGGCCTGCACCGCGTCGAGGCCACCATCCGCCCCGAGAACGCGGCCAGCCGCCGCGTCGTGGAGAAGCTCGGCTTCCGCGAGGAAGGCATCCGCCGGCGCAGCCTGCACATCGACGGCGCCTGGCGCGATCACGTCTGCTACGCGCTCACCGTCGAGGACGTGCACGGCGGCCTGCTGGCCCGCTGGCGCAGCGCCGTCCAGGCCTCCCGCTCCAGGGCCGGATCGTCCTGACCCACCGTGCCGCCCGCCCGGCGGGCCGAACGGCTACTAGCCTCGGGTCCGGGCCCGGTTGTGCACCGCGTTGCCTACGTTGATCGACACGATCGCCACCCAGATCACGAGCAGCCCCCAGAAACCCGGCGGGTTCGGCCCCGCATCGAGCACGATCGCCGTCATCGGGAGGCCCAGCGCCATCGAGATGACCGCCAGCGCGAACGTGTTGTCGCGAGGCTGCCGCGGCGCCGGCCTGCGGCGGCCCGCATATCCATCGGCCAGGCGAGCATCCACCCGGACGTCGATCTCCCGGCCGACCTTCTCCAGGAACGAGTCGACCACCGCGTCGCTGTAGCCGGGACCCAGCTCGCTGTGTACCTCCGCGGCCGCGCGGAGTTCCTCCGGAGTCAACGATGAAGGGCTCACAAAGACAAGATATATCTCGCGGGCCAGTCCAGGCAACGGACCGCGTCGCGAACCCCGCAAAAGCCGTTGCCCACCTGAATACCAGCCCAGTAGCTTTGCTATCTCGCGACACACCGCTCGCAGTGCTCGTCAAGCATCGCCACGCCCCCTACCGTGCGTGACGTGACCACGCCCGCCGCTCGGCCCCGTACCACCGGACAGCCGTCGCTGGCGTGGCCTGTCCGCCACCGTGAGGCGGACCCGTGAGCAGCGCCGTCCTCTACCTCGCCATCGTCGCCATCTGGGCGTTCATGCTCGTGCCCCGGTGGCTGCGCCGGTCGCACGCCGCGCCCGTCGCCGATGCCGATGCGCCCGGCGACGCCCAGGCAGGCGAACACCAGGCCCCGCCCGACGCCGAGGAAGACCAGCCCGAGCCCGACACCGCGCCGATCCCCGCGGTCACCGACCAGCCCGCGCGTGATCCGCTCCCCGCGCCCGTCGGCGCCCACCCCGCGTCGCCCGTCGCGGACTCGCCCCGGCCTAGCCTGGGCCGGGCCAAGGTCCTCCAGGCCCGCCGCAGGCTGCTCACCACCCTCGTCCTGCTCGCCGTCGCGGCTGCCTCGTGCACCGTGCTCAAGCTCACCTCGGGGTGGGTCTGCGTCCCACCCGCAGTAATGCTCGGCATGTATCTCCTCCTCCTGCGCGAGGCTGCCCTCGCGGATGCCGAGAACGCGCGCGGGCGGGCCCGGCAGGCTCATGCCGCCCGCCAGCGCGCGCAAGAGCAGGCGCAGGCCAGGGACGAGGCCCGCCAGTCCTGGGCGGCCCGCACCCCGCAGCCCACCGCCCAGGTCATCGACATCTCCGCCCGTCTCAACGACCAGCTCTACGATCAGTACGCGGACGCCACCATGCGGGCCGTCGGCGACTGACCAGCCTAGGCCCGGCGTTCTGATGCGCGGAGTGGTCGGCAGATTTGCTACGCTGGCGTCCGGTCTTGGGGCTGTAGCGCAGTCCGGTAGCGCACCTCGTTCGCATCGAGGGGGTCAGGGGTTCGAATCCCCTCAGCTCCACCCAAGTATCCGCAGGTCACCGCTCCGCGCATGGCTCTGGCTGCCTGATTCACCAGCTCGAATGTCCGTTTTCGGGAGCCAGATGGGAGCGGATCTTGTTAAGGGCGGTCTGGCCGGAGGTTCTACTCCTACCAGGCGATTGAGAGCGGCGCAGGCCCGCGGGGTCGCTCGCGCCGCCGCCACGGCGGCCGCGCCCGGCCCTCCCGCTCGCGCTCCCAGGCCGGGCGGGCCAGAGCGCCGGTCGGCTGGCGCGAAAAGCAACGATCACCAGCTCGTTACGTCCTCATGTGCCGGGTGTCCGGCTCCCGCTCCGTCATTGGTCCGTGTCGGCCAGAACCTGTCAAGGGCGCCTACGGCGTCCCTCCGGGCAGACCTTGACAGAACCTGACCGAGAGTCCTGACCGAGAGTCGCGCAGTTCGCAGCGATAGGAACCCGGAGAGACCTGAGCCAAAGCTTGTGACTCTTAAGCGTCAAGTGTCCTTTCGTCTTCCGTGGCCGCCATCGCCGGCAGGAATGCCTCCACTACCTCAGACCGGGTCCGGTATCCGCGAGAAGTCCGGCGGATGAGTTCCAGCTTGCTTAGCTGGTTTAGATCCCGGGAGAGGACCCGTGGGCCAGCCCCGGCATACATCTTGGCGATCTTTGGCGTGAGACCCTCCAGGTCAGCTCGCGGCACAAGCAGGCCCATGGGCATAGCGAGCACGAGTGAGCGCTGACGATCGGATGCCTTGGTGTTGGGAAGCGCCGCAAAGCGCTCGTGTACGTAATTGATCCAGGCCACCTCGAATTGCTGAGCTCGGACCATGTCGATCACTTCGCGGATGCCGTCGATGAAGCCTTCTATCGCGTAGCTCAAGACGCCGAGAGTGCTCTGGCCCTGCTTGCTGGCACGATCAAGCTCCCGGTAGTACCGGTCGCGGGTCAAGTTGTAGTGGTTGGACAGCAGGTGCGCCGCTGGTATGGGGACGCGACCACAACTGGCCAAGATCACGAACTCCAGCAGGCGGGCAGTCCGGCCGTTACCATCCCCGAAAGGATGAATCCAGGCGATGTACAAATGAGCATAGACAGCCTTCGCCAGAATGAGAGCGAACTGGATCTCGGGGTCGTCATGGAAGAAAGTGGGACCATTAAGCCATTCGACAAGCCTGTCGACCAGGTACTCGCAATCCTCGCTGGGCGCGGCCCGGTAGCCACCGACGACGACAGACTCAGTTCGGAACTCCCCAGGCAGGACACCATCCCGGTACTGAGTACCCTCCAGGATCTGCCCATTGAATTCACTGATAAGCTTGGAAGTAATCTCAATGTTCTCGCCGTCGACAATCCGGTCGTGAAGCCTCTGCAGGCTATCAAGGACATTTCTGACCTCCCGCTCCTGGTATTCGCGGGAGGGAGGTGCCTTGTACGTCCCCTCCAGGATGCCTCGGGCCTGGTCCTCCGTGAGGGTGTTGCCCTCGATAGCTGTCGTAGCCAGAGCCCCCTTGACCAGGGTGACGCCGTATAGATGCTTGGCCACGTCGGGCTTGAGTGGGGCACCCGCGAGATGCTCACACTTTGAGCGCGCCTCGCCGAGGAGCATCCAGTGCCTCGGCTGCACGTCATTGACGTCGGTAGCTTGGAAGTCAATCCAAGGGTGCGACTCCTCATACTGCCTCATGCAGCTAGTATACGCTATCGCACCTCTGTTTTGTCCATACAGACGACCATGAGGATGTCCGTAGTTCTGTCCTCGCCAGACATGCACGGGCCCTGCGGCGATGAAGCCTAGAGCTGCGATGTGGCCGTCGCGCCGGACATGCCACCAGATCATCCCGTATGCGCGACTGGCCCGCCCGCGGACCGGCACCGGACTCTGCCCACTCCCGCAGCGTCCCCGGGCGATGTTCGCGCCGTTCGGCCACTTGACGGGCCGGGCTTCGCTGTGAGCAGGGTCTGGGCTTCGGATTGGTTGCGCGGTGTGCTGGGGGGCGTGGCAGTATCGGTGTGGTTGTTTTCTGTTTTCCGGGGGTGGGGATGGATCCGGTTTCGCTGATTGTGGCGGCGCTGGCGGCAGGTGCGACGGCGGGGGTGACGGGCGCGGCGTCGTCCGCAGTGCAGGACGCCTACTCCGGGTTAAAGGCACTGGTCCGCGGGCGGCTGGCGGGCCGCGGGGATGGTGAGCTGGTGCTGGCCCGGCATGCGCAGGCGCCGGATGCGTGGGCGGGTCCGCTGTCAGCGGAGCTGACCGCCGCCGGGGCTGGCAGCGATGCGGGGCTGATTGCGGCGGCGCACATGGTGATGGCCCTGGCTGACGGGGCCGGTTCGCGGGCCGGGAAGTACGTGGTGCAGGTGTCAGGCGGGCAGGGCGTGCAGGTCGGTGACGGCAACTAGTCGTCGCACTCGGTAGCGGCGCGCAGATCGAAGGACGGCACTGCGGCGAGCAAGAACGGCCGGACCAACTGCCAGACCGCCTGCCACAGCTGATCCTCGCCAGAGCGCCTCCCGGACATGGCCGAAGGCTATGTCCCCCGTGCATGCAGGAGAGGGTGTTGCTGGGATGTCTGACCGGGAGGTTCGGCGGATACGGCCCTGCTGGCTGGGGGTACCCAGGGCACATAACACCCAGATCTGAAGCCCGACATCGACACCTTAGTACGCACCTATTAGACACGCCGATCGGCTTCTCAGGGCGCGCAGAGTCGGCGGCTGACTGGGTCCGTCAACGCCTTTCTGGCTGAGATCAGTTGTGTTCTTCGCGGTCGTAAGTGCCGCAACGTCCGGTCATGGACCTTCCGACGTTGCACGATGAACTCCAGTACGGCCCAAGTCGGGGCTCAGGAGTCGCCCCTCTGGCGTTCCTGGAGTCGCTGCTGGACAGGTGGGCGACGTCGTCGCTGGTGTGGGTGGTGTCGAACTTCCGTCCGTTCCTGAAGTTCACCGGCCGCGCTGATCTAGTCGCTGCGGTGAACCTGGCCCGCCTGAGGAGATCCCGCCCGATCGTGCCGGTGCTCAGCGATGACGACGAGGATCTGGTCGTGCGGGCGTGCGCGTCGGGACCGGTCAGCGCACGGGACGCGGCGATCACCTTGCTCGCGCTCACGACCGGGCTGCGGGCCTGCGACATCATCGCGCTGCGCCTGGCGGATGTTGACTGGCGCGGCCATGCGATCGCAGTCGTGCAGCAGAAGACCGGGAACCCGCTGACGTTGCCGCTGCCTCCGCTGGTGATGGGCAAGCTCGCCGGTTACGTGCTCGGCGAGCGGCCCCGCACGGC